>JAADGS010000026.1:44028-153770 GCA_013152275.1 Actinomycetota bacterium
GGGTGTGGTCTCTGGTCCGGTGTCATCCGATATCGAACAGGGCTCTGCCGTTTCTGAGCTGGGCGACGGCAGCGGCGCTCGGCAGGTCGACTGGGCCGGCTCACCGTTCGTCGGACCTTCCGAGCAGCTCTCACCTGTCGCGTTCGCCTCTGTCACTTCCGCCTTGCCGTACGGTGCCGTCGATCCGGGTGCCATTCCTGGTCCGTATGTCATCTACCGGATGGGGGACCAGATAGCGTTCGTGGGTACCGACCCGATCGTGTGCGTCATCCAGTCCCCAACCGGCTCCGCAGCCACTCTTGGGTTGGATGCGTCCGACCCTACCTATCGTGACGCTGCCGGCCTCGGTACCGAGGTCTGGAACATCACGCATCCCGACGTCCACGTGTTCGACGACGAACTCACTATCACCATGCGAGGGCTCACCCCTGATGAAGACGTCTGAAGAAGCAAGCAAAACGTCATTTCCCAAAGGAGAGAATGAGATGGCTCGGGTTGGAGGACGGATGCGTCGTTTGACCGTCGTGATCGTGATGGCGGTGATCGCGACGAGCTGTGGCGGTTTCGGGTCGGGTCCCGGCACGTCTGCTCCGGCGGGTCCGTCGGCTGTTCGGGCCGTTTCGGATGCCGGTGGTGTGCCTCTCTGCGACCAGCTTGTTCGTAGCAGTGCGCCTGCCGGGTGGTATCGGGACGCGCCGATCTATGTGGCGAACGAGATGCCCGTCCAAGCAGTTCGGGCGTGGGCGGAGACCAAACCCGGGTTTGAGGCGATCTGGGTCGATCGGGAGCATCTGGGTTGGATCACGGTCGCGTTCAGTACCGACGCCGAGGCACGCCAACGTGAGCTGGAGCGGACGTTCCCCGATGTGGGGGCGGTCGTGGTTCCGGTCGGATGGACGATGGCGGGCTTGGAGGCGTTGCAGCGCAGAGTCATCGACGAGCTTGGCCCGCTGTTTCCTTCGTCTTCTTCGGGAATCTCGATCACCAAGGGTGTGGTCGATATCGGTGTCGGGGTGTTGACACAAGAGCGGCTCGATGCGATCGATGAGCGGTTCGCGGGGGAGCGGGTTTGTGTTTCCGGTGGCGATCCGGCCGACGCCCCGGTGGCCGGCCCTCAACCGTCTGGTGGGGACGGGTGGCGGCTGTTGGCCGACGAGGCCGGCGTCGGTGAGGTGTACCGGACGGGGATCGCTACCGACACGGAGTCCTACGAGCGGCTGTGGGATCAGGTCGGACTCTCCGGCGATGCCCCCACGGTCGACTTCACGTCCCAGGTCGTGATCTGGTTCGGGGCGGTGTTCGGTTCGAGCTGTCCGAACATCCGCCTCGATGATGTCGTCGTCGACCGCGACCGCGCGCTCGTCTACGCCAAGATCGTCCTGGTGGACTCGCCGGCGGCCTGCACCGCTGACGCCAACCCGCACGCCTACCTGGTGGCGGTCGACCGGTCGGTGCTGCCGGTGGGTCGCTTCGCGATCCAACTCGACGCGGACGGTCCACCGTCCGGGTTTCCTGGGGAGCGCACCATCGTCGATACCGACCTCTCGCAAGCGGGTGCGGTCGCTGCCCTCGGCCAGATCGGATCTGACCCTGCCCTCCCCGAACTGCGTTTCCTCGAGTCTGGGGGGATCATCGAACCGGGGATCGACACCGTGTACCGGTTCGACACCCGCTGCGGTGTGGCGTGGCTCGGTCGCCTCAACGACGTGTCCTGGCACACCGACAGCCCCGAAGCGGCCGGCGGTGTCATTCCCGCTGCGTGGCAAGACGCCATCGACGACGAGGGTTTCGTCGACGCGTCCGTCGTGTTGACCGTCACGCCGGAACCTAGGATCGCCGCCACCGTCAACGGCCAATCCGTCATCTACACGGCGACGGCCAAAGCCGTCCCGACCTGCCCATAGGGGACCCGGACCTTCGATCCGAGCGGGACCGCGAGAAGGCCCCCGAAGGGGCCCTCTCGATGGCGAGTCCGCCTGTAAGCCGGATTCTGTCCCGGGTCTCCCCGGGGACGGCCATCTATCTGGGACCGATGTTGCCACCGGCCTCGTGCGGCCTACCTGGAACATAACGGACGGGCAACCTCGTTCCTGCTTGGCCTTGCTCCGGGTGGGGTTTGCCGAGCCGCCCCGGTCACCCGGGACGCTGGTGGTCTCTTACACCACCGTTTCACCCTTACCTTTCGGCGGTCTGTTCTCTGTGGCACTTTCCGTCGGGTCACCCCGCCTGGGCGTTACCCAGCACCCTGCCCTGTGGAGTCCGGACTTTCCTCAGGTCGAAACCCGCGGCCGTCCGGCGAACTCACGACAAATCGTACCCGAGTGGAGGAGATTCCGCCGATCTGAAACCACCCAGGGGGAGTGTGAGTCAAAGCGTCCGAGAAACGAGCCATCAACATACGAGCGGTTCCTTCCTTCTCGTGGCCGTTGCTCGGTTGTGGGGAAGTCGTCGTCCCACAGCCCTCCAGAGACGTGGATGCCGGGATCATATCCCGGCATCCACGCGCGAAGAGGGGCCTCGTTGCATCCACGACAGGTGGGCCCGTTGTCGAACGAGGGGAGATGGCTTGGCTGCTGCATCGCCTGTTTCATGCCGAACGACCCGCAGCCCTGTGGTCGGGCGATCGAGGGCCGAAGTTCGTCACCGTCACTTCTTCAGAACAGCGGCTCCTCGACGTACTCTTCGAGGCCTGCGACCCAGCCCATCGGCAGCTTCCAGTACCGGCCACCGTCGACGACCAGGCGCATGTAATCACGGCACGGCGTGAGCTCACCGTTGGGGGCGCCCTTGTGAACATGGGTGACGACCGGATGACGATGCCCCTCGCGATCTACCGCCTTGAACGCCTCTGATCGCTCCCTCCCCTCGGACTTCTCCGATTCGTCGAGACTGGCGAGTGCCTCGACCGGGATCTCGAACACCGCGCCCCACACCGTGTTGCCGGGCTCGGGTTTCACCGATGGCAGACCGCCGTCCCACGTGCCGTTCTGGTGGGGGAAAACGAGGCGAGTTTCGGGAAGGTGGGCGATGAACCTGAACTGTGCTTCCGGGACGACGTCGAGGATGCGCCGTGGGGACAGAAGAGCGGCATAGGCAAAATACAGCGTTGTCTGCACTCGATCTCCTCACCGGTTACGGGGGTGTCAGCTTAGTGAATCGGAATCCCGCGGGTCTTTCCGAGGGGGAACTTCATCGCGTCTGAGGGCGTCAGAGGGATGAAGAAGACGGCCGAAGGCGTTATAAGTGATGAACATGCAGAATTGGATCGAAGACGAGAGACTTCCCTGGGAAAGCGAAGCGGCGTGCCGTGGCATGGAGCCGGCCCTGTTCTTCCCCACGGTAGAAGCGGAGGTCGCCGAGGCGCTGGCAGTGTGCCGGGTATGCCCGGTGCGACAAGAATGCCTCGAATGGGCGTTATCGACGCGAGAACGTCACGGGATCTGGGGAGGTACCACGGAACAGGAGCGCAGACGCCTCATGCGTCGCTCTGCGTGAACTGTGCCTGGTCGCCCTGGGCTCGTTAGGCTTTGCGCGTCTGCTGCACGATGCCGGCCGTGATATCTGCCGTGTGTTGCCCGGTGGACTCCTAACCCCCATAGGTCTTGGAGGAGACAGCATGAGCAGGGCCCCCGACCCACATGACTTCCTGGCAATCGATTCCCTCCTTTCGGATGAGGAGAGAATGATCAGGGACACAGTCCGGCAGTTTGTCGCCGATCAGGTGGTGACCGACGTCGCCGACTGGTTCGAAGCCGGGACGTTCCCGAGGGAGCTCGTGACCGGGATGGGAGAGCTTGGCCTGCTGGGCATGCATCTCGAAGGCTACGGGTGCGCGGGAACATCGGCAGTCGCATACGGCCTCGCCTGTCTCGAATTGGAGGCGGGCGATTCAGGCGTTCGTTCCTTCGTATCCGTCCAAGGATCTCTTGCCATGTTTCCCATCTGGAAGTATGGATCGGAGGAACAGAAACAGCAGTGGCTTCCCCGGATGGCTGCCGGCGAGGTCATCGGCTGCTTCGGCCTCACCGAACCCGACGCCGGAAGTGACCCGTCCGGCATGCGTACCAGAGCGCGAAGAGCCGGTAGCGACTGGGTGCTGAACGGAACCAAGATGTGGATCACGAACGGTGGCATCGCGGATGTGGCCATCGTGTGGGCCATGACCGACCAGGGAGTACGTGGGTTTATCGTCCCGACGGACACTCCCGGGTTCTCCACGAACAACATCCACAAGAAGCTGTCGCTACGAGCGTCCGTCACATCCGAACTGGTGCTCGACGATGTACGGCTACCCGCCGACGCGGTGCTCGCCGGGGTCACGGGTATGCGCGGGCCGCTGTCATGTCTGACCGAAGCCCGGTACGGGATTCTGTTCGGAGTCATGGGTGCCGCGCGTTCGTGCTACGAAGTGGCACTCGACTACTCGAAAGAGCGACACCAGTTCGGAGCGCCACTTGCCGCGTTTCAACTGACACAGAAGAAACTCGTGGACATGCTGGTGGCCGTCAACCGGGGAACGCTGCTCGCGCTGCACCTCGGCCGGCTCAAGGACGGCGGCGGACTCCGTCATGAGCAGGTTAGTTTCGGCAAGTTCGACAACGTTCGCAACGCGCTCGAAGTCGCCCGCACCGCCAGGGGGATCCTCGGTGCGAACGGCATCACGCTCGAATACCCCGTGATGCGCCACATGAACAATCTGGAGTCCGTCTATACATACGAGGGCACCAACGAGATCCAAATGCTGATCCTTGGCAGCACGATCACCGGTGTGTCGGCATTTCTGGCGCCCTGATGGAAGCCGAAGCACTGGTCCGTGACCTTCGTTCGGAGGGGCTGCGCATCACGGCGGCGCGCAGGGCGATGTGCGATGCACTGGCCGGGGGCCGAGGTGAGCATCTCAACGCCACCGAGATCCGTCAGCGGGCAGAGGAGGCGTCCGGTATCCGTATCGACCAGTCGACCGTGTATCGCACGATCGATGTTCTCGAACGGCTCGGTGTTCTGCATCACGTGCACCTTGGCCACGGCCCGGCCATCGTCCATCTGAGTGCAGAAACCGACCACCAGCATCTCGTCTGTGAACACTGTGGGAAGACGGTCGACATCCCGATCGACGAGGTCGTGGAGGCCTTCGAGACCGTCGCCCGGCGCCACTCGTTCACCAGCGTTCAAGGATCCCACTTCGCCATCGTCGGGACCTGTGAGGACTGCACAAACGGTTGACCCCCATTCGAGAGCCGCGGCGGGCCGTGTCTTTCGAGAGGTGAAGCCGATTCCGAGCGGGAGGAATGTACCGGCCGGCGTTGATCCTTTCGTGGATGCCGCTCAACCCGCAGCGCGGTTGCGGGGCGCGTATACTCGTTGTTGCAAGGCGCATGCAATAAGGACCCTTGGATGCACATTCCCGACGGTTTCATCAATGGGCCCACGTCCGTCGGTGCAGGTTTGGTCGCTGCCGGGGGCCTCGCAGCCGGGCTGAAGCAGGCAGGTCGTCGACTTGCCGATCGCCACGTACCCCTCGCCGGTCTTGCAGGCGCGTTCATCTTCGCCGCGCAGATGATCAACTTTCCTGTCGGAGTGGGGACATCCGGGCATCTGATCGGTGGTGGTCTCGCCGCGGTACTCCTCGGCCCGTGGCTCGCAACGGTCGTCCTGTCGGTGGTCCTCGGCGTGCAGGCCCTCATCTTTGCCGATGGGGGAGTCTCGGCACTCGGGCTGAACATCATCAACATGGCGATTCTCGCGCCGTGGTCCGCCTGGCTTCTCTTCAAGTTGATGCGTGCGTTCCTTCCGAGGACGCAGCGGGTGGTGGCCATATCGGCGGGCATCGCTGCGGCCTTGTCTGTGGTCGTCGCCTCCCTCGGATTCGTGGCGGAGTACGCCATCGGGGGGACCGGGGGGGCGCCTGTCACGACGGTCCTGATCGCAATGGGAGGCGTGCACGTCTTGATCGGCATCGGGGAGGGTCTGATCACGGCAGCGATCGTCGCTGCAGTCCTTGCCGCCAGACCGGACATCGTCGCGGGGGCGGACGATCTGCTGGACAGCTCACCGCCGGCCTCCCGCAAGATCGGACGGTTCGTCGCCGTAGGCCTCGGAGTGGCCCTGCTGGTCGCAGCGTTCCTCAGCCCCTTTGCGAGTAGCAGCCCGGACGGTCTGGAGCGGGTTGCCGCCGATCAGGGGTTCGCGGAAACGGCACTGCCCGGCGTCATCGGCGAACATTCTCCGTTCGCCGGATACGAGTTCGGATCCGAGGGTGGTCTCGCGACCGCGGCGGCCGGCGTTGTCGGCGTGGGGGTCACCTTCGGTGCCGGGTACCTGATCGTGCGTCTGAGGCGGCGAACCAAGGCATGAGCGGCTTCCACACCCATGCCCTGTACCGGCACGAGCACAGCGTGCTGCACGACCTCCCGGCACAGGTGAAGGTGACGGCGCTCGTGCTGTTCGTCGCCGCCGTCGTCGCAACGCCCCGCGAAGCCTTTTGGGCGTTTGGGTTCGAAGCGGCCTTGCTCGTGGGAGCGCTCGCCGTGGCACGCATTCCGTTCGGTTTCGTGGCGCGCCGTCTGCTCATCGAGGTTCCGTTCATGGTCTTCGCCATCCTCATGCCCTTCCTCGGTGTGGGCGACCGGACCTCCGTCCTCGGAGTATCCCTTTCGATCGCAGGCCTGTGGGGTGCCTGGACGATTCTGGCCAAGGGCACACTCGGGTTGGTGGCATCGGTCTTGATGGCCGCGACAACCGAAATCCCCGATATTCTCGATGGTCTCGAACGCCTGCGTGTGCCCCGGTTGGTGACCGCGATCGCGGGATTCATGGTTCGGTATCTCGACGTGATCGCCGGAGAACTTCGGCGGATGAGAGTGGCGATGATCGCACGAGGCTATGACCCGACCTGGGTCGGTCAGGCGGGTCCGATTGCAGCGTCGGCGGGCGCGTTGTTCGTGCGCTCCTACGAGCGGGGCGAGCGGGTTCACCAGGCCATGCTCGCAAGGGGCTATACGGGGGTCATGCCGCCTTCCGACACCACTGCGGCGACCCCGAAGGACTGGATGATCGGCTCCGCGATCCCGTTGCTCGCCTGGGTGTTCGCGATCACTGCGCTGATGGTGCGATGAGTACCCCTGCTCTGGAAGTTCGAGACCTCAGCTATTCCTATCCGGACGGACGCAGAGCGCTCGACAAAGCAGAGTTTCACATTCACCCGGGGGAACGTGTGGCCCTGTTGGGTCCGAACGGGGCAGGCAAGACCACGCTGGTGCTGCATCTCAACGGTATCTTGCGGCCGAGCTCCGGAACGGTCCGTGTCGCCGGACTCGAAGTGACCGAGGCGAATTTCATGGAGATCCGACGAAGGGTGGGTCTCGTCTTCCAAGACCCCGACGATCAGCTGTTCATGCCCACCGTTCGCAGAGACGTTGCGTTTGGACCTGCCAACTTCGGGGTGTCCGGAGAAGACCTGGATCGGCGCGTGCTCACCGCTTTGGCGTCGGTGGGTATGGAAGCGGAGATCGACCGCGTACCGCATCATCTGAGCCTGGGAGAACGGCGGCGCGTGGCGGTTGCGACCGTTCTCGCCATGAAGCCCGAGATTCTCGTCCTGGATGAGCCTTCGTCGAACCTCGACCCTGCCGGCCGCAAGGAGCTCGGCGTCATCCTGACGGATCTGGACGTCACCATGCTCATGGTTACGCACGATCTTCCGTATGCCCTCGAGTTGTGCGAACGAGCGCTTGTGATGAACGAGGGCAGGATCGTTGCAGACGGGCCGACGAGCCAAGTCCTCGCAGACCACGACCTCCTCTCGACACATCGCCTCGAGATGCCGTAGCGCCTCGACGGACAACGTTCGTGGCACTCTGCCCGGCACGGGGGGCTGCCAAGACGCTAGTGCCTCGGCCGGCAACCTTTGCGGCGTTCTGCCGGTCAGGAACACCGCTTGCTGCGTTCTCCACCTCGACGCACCTGTGCCGATGCGCCTTCGTTGTGCGGCCTTGCCATCGGCGTTCCTGCCTCGGCATCGACACCCCGAACGTTACTGGCCAAGACGCTAGAAGCGGTTGTGTCCCTCGACTCGGGATGACAAGAAATCAGCCGCCGGATTGCTTCTGGGTCTGACCCTCATTGAGATCTCCCGGCGTTCCACCCGCCAGCAGCGTGTCGATCGTGCTGCTGATCTCGAACGGCGAGAGGGGACCAGTCTTCTTGGCCATGATCGTCCCGTCGGGTGAGATGAAGAACGTTTCAGGGACGCCGAATACGCCGAAGTCGATCGCAACTCGCGATTCCGGGTCGATGACGTAGGCCGTCTTCTCCGCTCTGCCGAACTGGTCGAGAAACGCGATCGCCCGGCGTGGCTCATCTTGGTAGACGACTCCAACGAAACGCACGGGTTCGTCGGCGTATGCGGCGGCCGCCGCCTCCAGAACCGGATGTTCCTGCCGGCAGGGAAAGCACCAGGAGGCCCAGAAGTTCACCACGACGACGTTTCCTCGCAGGTCCGCGAGGCTGAGCACGCCATCCTGCTCGAGGTACGCCAACGAGTCCTCAGGGGCGGGCTTGCCGATGAGGGGGGAGGCGATCAGGCTCGGGTCCTTCCCGAACCCACTGCTGAACACAACGACCATCGCGATCACGATCGCGAGAATCGCAGCGAGACTCAGCCACATACCGATCCTTGGTCGCGTGGTCTCGCTCATGCCGGCTGTCCGGTCGTCGTCAGTTCTTCACGAGCGGGCTTACGCACCAGCCACGCCCACAGGCCGCCGACACTGACCAGGAACCCGCCGGCCCAGACCATCCAGAGCACGGGGAACCAGAACAGGTCGAGCGTGACCTGCCTCTCATCGATCGCCCGCAGTGACAGGTAGAGGTCGCCGGCCAGAGACCCGCGAACGTCGGGAGACGCCACGGACTCGCGACCGTTGGCGTACTGGTTGAGGCGTGGCTGCAACTCTGCGACGACGCGTCCGTTCTTGACGACTTGTATGAGTGCTCCGGTCACGAACCGGTTCGATTCGACCCTGTCGAACGTGTTCACATAGGTGAGGTCGAATCCGGCGAACCGAGTCGTGTCTCCAGGAGTGAGTTGTACCTGGTTGCGAAGTGAGAGGTTCGCGGAGAGTGCGATTCCGATCACCAGGATTGCCACCGCGACATGTGCGATCTGTCCGCCCCAGTATCCGGGATCGGAACGCATCGTGTACAGCGACGCCGCGGCGAGATTCTCCTGGCGACTCTCGGCGCGTCTGCGGCTCGTGTCCCAGAGTTGGCGGGCGACGACGGCGATGACGAACGTGCCGAGCAGAATCGCCAGGACGACCGAGAGGCTGCGTCTGCCGAACACGATTCCGACGGCGGTGACCGCGAGGGCAAACCGCAAGGGATTTCGGATACGGGCCCACACGACCGCTCCTCGCGCGGAGCGCCAAGGAGTGATCGGGCCGACCGCCATCGTCAGCAGCAAGAGGAAGCCGATGGGCACGGCGAGTCTATCGAAGAAGGGACGACCGACCCCGACTTCGGACCCGGTGATGGCGTCGATGATGAGTGGATACAACGTCCCGGTCAGGACGACGAAGGTGAACACTGCCAGGATGAGGTTGTTGGCGAGCATCATTCCTTCGCGGCTGGCGAGGGAATCGAGCCGAGGCGCGGAAGCCACCATGTGCGAGCGTGTGGCGAACAGTCCGAACGACAAGACAAGCGTCACCGCGAGGAACCACAACAATGCGGGACCGATCGGTGACTGCGTGAAGCTGTGCACCGAGTTGATGATCCCCGAACGTGTGATGAACGTTCCGAGGATGGTCAGTGAGAACGTCGAGATGACGAGGACGAAGTTCCAGCTCTGCAACATGCCGCGCCGCGACTGCACGGCGGCAGAATGCAGGAACGCGGTGGCGGCCAGCCACGGCATGAACGAGGCGTTCTCCACCGGGTCCCACGCCCAGAAGCCGCCCCAGCCGAGCACCTCATACGACCAGAGACCGCCGAGTACGATGCCGGCGGTCAGGAACACCCAGGCGACGAGGGTCCATGATCGGGTCCGCCTGAGCCAGTCCGTCCCGCCGGAACCGATCATGAGTGCGGACATGGCGAAGGCGAACGGTACCGACATTCCCACGTAGCCGATGTAGAGCATCGGCGGGTGGATTGCCATGAGCGGATGGTTCTGCAGCAGTGGGTTCGGTCCGAAACCTTCGAGGGCCGCTTGCGCGTGGACCCATGGGAATGGGCTTGTCGCCATGCAGCCCACTTGCGCCGCCTGCGTGCAGACCTCGAACGGATTCGAGATTGTCAACATCATTCCGAAGAAGAACGTCGAGATGATCCCCATGATCGCCAGCGCCCCCGCTCCGAGAGCATCAGGTTTGTGAAGGCGTTGTGACGCGAAGTACACGGTGGCGACAAAGACGGCCAGGATGAATCCCCACAGGACGATACTGCCTTCGAGCGCAGCCCATGCCGATGCCATCTTGTACAGAAGTGGGGTGCTCGACGTCGAGTTGTTCGCAACGTACGCGAGAGAGAAGTCGTTGCTCAGCAGTCCGATCTCGAGAGCGAGCATCGCCAGGATCCCACCGCCGAGGAGTCCGTACACCGGGTACTTCAGTCTGGTCACCGGTGTCTTCGTGGATGCAAACTGGACTTTGAACCCTTGAAAGGCGAGTGTGATCGAGGAGATCAGTGCAATCAGAACGCCAAGAATGCCGAGTGTCGCGGCCATTCGATCAGCCCCCCTTTGCCGGTACGAGCGTCTCGTGCTTGTCGTCTTTTGCGTTGTACTGCTCGTCGTGTTTGACGATCAGCACGTCAGAGACGAAGTGGGAACCCTGCCATGAACCCTCGACAACGGCGCCGGCTCCGCCCTGGAATAGCTGCGGCGGGGTACCTTCGTTGTCGACGTCGATCGTGCTCTGCCCATCGGTCACCTGAAAGCTGACGCCGGTGGGAGTTGTCTTGATGCTGCCTTCGACGACCAGTCCTCCGAGGCGGAACCGTTCACCGTCCGGGAAGTCGGCGCGCTGTTGCAGCGCCTCGGTGGGGGTGAGGTAGTAGACGAGGTTCTTGTTGAGGTTGCCGAACGCGAAGAAACCGACCGCGATCAACACCACGATGATGGCCGGAATGATGAACCAGCGATGTGTCATGGTCGGTCACCTCTCTTGAATCGTCTGGAGACGGAACGGAGGCGCACCACGAGGCTGATGGCGTAGATCGCTATGAACCCGTAGACGAGACAATAGGCAAAAACCACCCAACTTCCAGTGAACTCAGTCATCGGTGTCACCTCCCAGGATCGGGGCCGTTATGCCGGCTCCGGCGATCTCCACATTCTCGTTTGCTTCTCGTTGTTCGATGGCATCTGCCATCTGTGCGATCCACACCCGGGTCACCATGAACGCCAGATAGATCAGGGTGAAGGCGGCCAGATTCACCATCAGCGCCCGCAACATCAGAGGATCGATGGAGGGGTTGCCGGCACGCTCGAACGTCTGGGGGCGCAGCACCGTTGCCGTCTGATGCAGCGTGCGCCACCACGTCACGGAGAAGTGGACCAACGGGACCTGCACGAACGCGATGATGCCGAGCACTGCGGCGCGTTTCGCTCTCATATCCGGGTCCGCGATGCTGCGCCGCAAGGCGAGGTAGCCGAGATAGATGACGAGGGTCAACGCGGTGAGCACCAGCCTGGCGTCACCCCAGTCCCAGAACGTTCCCCAGACGGGCCGTCCCCACAGCATGCCGGTGACGAGTGCCGTGCCGGTGAAGAAGACGCCCATCTCCGCCGAGCTGGCGGCGACTCTGTCCCAGGAGTGCTTCTTGGTGACGAGATAGCCGATACCGGCGACCAGCACGACTCCAAAGGAGAGGTAGGCGAGCCATGCCGACGGGACGTGTACGTACATGATCTTTTGGAAGATTCCCTGGAACTCGTCGAGCGGTGCGGTGATGCCGAATGTCAATCCGACGGCAACACCGACGACCGCGAGTGCCGAGAGTATCTGGACGGAACGCTTCAACGGGATGTCTCCTCGAGTGGGCGGGCAGTGATTACACCGACGACGGTGAGGGCAAGGTTCATGGCAATAAGCAAAATGATCCAATTAAGGATACTGCGATCTAATCGAAGCGCTTCCACCACTTGTGACGAAGCGATGAGGAGCGGAACGGAAAGGGGGGCGACGAGCAGAGGGGCGAGCGTTGCGCGAGTTCGGAGGCCGGCTGTCACGCTTCCTGCCAGGGTGCCGATCAGGGCCAGGCCGATGGCGACGAAGAGGACGATCAGCACGAGCCAGCCCCAACCGCGAATCGGAGAAGGGTTGTACAGCACGATATCGAGGGGTGCGAGCACGAGTTCGAACCCGAGCAAGAGCAGGGCACTGGCAGCAGAGCGGCCTATGAACGTCGCAGCAGGGTCTATACCCAGCAACGTCAGGAGCTCTCGCTGTGCCGGTTCGTCGGTCGCCGACTGGCGGAAGGCGACCAACATGCCGAACAAGAGGGTGATGGCGAAGAACATGCCCGGTCCGATTCGCGCGAGCATCGCCTTTTCCGTCCCGATCGCCATAGGGATCAGGAGCAGTGCGACGGCGCCGAAGGGAACGGTGATCGACAGCACCTCTCCTGCCCGCCCTTCGATCTTGAGATCCTTTCGCATGATCTCGAACGCCTGACGCCAGAACTCACGTGCACTCATGTTGCGACCAGACCCTCGACCGCAGTCCCGCCGACGAGCTCATAGGTTCGTTCCACCAGAGGGAGCATTCGGTTCGGCTCATGGGAGACGAGCACGACACATCCGCCCCGTTGCTTCACCTCCGCGACGGTTGCCTCGACCAGCATGGCGGCCATCTTGTCGAGGCCTGCATGAGCTTCATCGAGGAGGAGCAGGTCGGGCCGCGTCATGAGCACGCGAGCGAACTCCACCCTTCGCAGCATCCCGTGAGATGAGTGATCGGCTCTGCGGTCCATGGCACCCCCCAACCCCACTTTCTCGAGGGAGCGCTTCACTCTCGCGTTCGCGATGCCGGCGAGGCGTGCAACGAATTCGAGGTTCTCTTCGAGAGTCAGTTCACCGTAGAGGGCGGGGAGATGCCCGAGGAGCGCCATACGGCGTCGAATCGCCGGCGACGGCTCGCGGCCGAGGGGTGCCCCCAGCACCGTTCCTTTGCCTTCCGTGGGGCGCAGCAGGGTGGCGAGAACTCTGAGAAGTGTCGACTTGCCGGAGCCGTTCGGACCAACGATGCCGATGCCTTCACCGGGATCGACGCGGAGGGAGACATCGCGCAGAACGGTGAGCCGGCCGAACCGCACGCCGATGCCATCGAGCTTGATCAACGGTACGTTCACGAGTCCGGAATGTTACGGGATCGCGCCGCGATGACTCGAATCGAGAAACTGATCAGACCCACCGCCACTCCGGTCATGTACCAGGGGCCTGGGTCGGCGCCGAGGCCAAGCCTCAACGGTTCCGTCATGAGTCGAACACCGCCGGCAATCACGAGACTCGCGGAGGCGATCACGCCGGGTGGGGCTTTCGTCCGGAGGGCAACGAGCGCGACAGCACCGCCAAGGAGCAGGATTGCCGCGTAGATCTCGACGGGATGGCGTTCGATGGTGCTTCCGGGAAGCGTGATCGCCCATGGCACAGACGTCGTCGTTCCGGCGCACGCCGAGCGGAGGAGACAGCCGGCCTGCCATCCGGCGAGGCCTGCGATGCCGGCAGGTGCGAGCAGATCCAGCGTCGGCCAGAAGTCATGTCGCGCCGTCCACGCCAGATAGGCCAGCGAACCCAACGCCGCGAAGCCTGTGTCGACACCCCCGCGGATGAAGAACAGATCGAGTGGGTGGGTGATGGGGTTCGTTCCCTGCAAGACCATGGCGGCGACTCTCCCGACCGCCAGGCCGGACCCCGTGGCCCCCAGTACGATGTCGATGAGGTCCTTTCGATCCGTCGTTCCTCGCACCCGCTCGATCCGCAGGGTTGCGAGCGCGGCGGCAATGCCCAAGAGAGCGGCTCCGAGCAGGGTGAACTCCACGCGACTACCTCAAGAGATCATCGATCTGGATCGCGAGCGTCTGCTCGTCGATCATTCCGTTGTGGGCGAAACGTAGTTCTCCGCCGGGAGCGAAGAAGAACGTGTGGGGTACACCCGTGGAGCGTAGGACCGCGGGGATCGCAGATCTCGGATCGAAGTACTGTTCGAAGTCGAGACCGTACCGAGCGATGAATCGTCGGGCGCCCGTCTGAGTGTCGTTCACATCGACACCGATGAACCGCACGCGGGATCCGAACTCCTCGTATGCCTGACGGAGGAGTGGCGCTTCGGATCGACATGGCCCGCACCAGGAAGCCCAGATATTGACAATGACCGGTTTGTCCGAAGCTCTCAAGAGTGCCAAGAACTCGTCTGAGGAAATCGTCGGTAGTGGTTCGGCGGATGTCTCCGGCGGTGTTGCCGTGCAGCCGCCGGCGAGGAGAACGATCACGAGCGCGGCAGGAAGAAGGCGTCGAAGATGCGACATGTGGGCCGCATGGTATCGAGGCTCAGAGAACGAACACTCCCTTCGCCCCGGCGTCGCCGTTCGCCGACGTTCCTCCGAGGCAACGGAAGAAAAGCTCCTTGTCTTGCTCGTGCCTTGGCCGGTAACGTTCGGGTGTCGATGTCGAGGCAGGAGCACCGATGGGAAGGCCGCACAACGAAGGCGCACCGGCAGGTGCGTCGAGGCGGAGAACGCGGCAAGCGGCGCTCCTGGCCGGCAGAACGCCGCAAAGGTTGCCGGCCGAGGCACTAGCGTGAGCGCATGATTCCCCGGGTCCTTGCCATCGTTCTTGCCGGAGGCGAGGGAAGCCGCCTCTTCCCCCTGACCCGTGATCGTGCGAAGCCCGCCGTACCGTTCGGTGGAGGGTACCGTCTCGTGGACTTCGTCCTGTCCAACCTCGTCAATGCCGGCTTTCGCAGAATCGTGGTCCTGACCCAGTACAAGAGTCACAGTCTCGACCGCCACCTTGCGCAGACGTGGAGGCTGTCCCCGCTCCTTGGCAGCTACGTCGCAGCCGTGCCCGCACAGATGCGCCGTGGGCCACAGTGGTTTGCCGGTTCCGCCGACGCGATCTACCAGAACCTGAACCTGATCGACGATGAGCATCCGGACCATGTGCTCGTGTTCGGTGCCGATCACATTTACCGGATGGATCCCCGACAGATGCTCGAGCAGCACATGGACACAGGGGCAGGGGTCACCGTCGCCGGCATCCCGGTACCGATCGAAGAAGCGAGTGCGTTCGGAATCATCGATGCGTCCGAAGATGCGAAGATTCGCAACTTTGTCGAGAAGCCGGAGCAGCCGCCGCCAATGCCCGGTGATCCCACTCGTTCGTTCGCTTCGATGGGCAACTACATCTTTCATACCAAGACGATGGTCAAGGCATTGCGGGAGGATGCGGAGGACCAGGACTCGCGACACGATCTGGGCGGCAACATCATCTCGAGCCTGACCGAGCATGGTGACGCGTACGTGTACGACTTCGCAGGCAACCGGGTTCCCGGTCAGACGGATCGAGAACGCGGCTACTGGCGAGATGTCGGTACGTTGGACGCCTACTACGAGGCCAGCATGGACCTCATCGCCGTCAACCCGGTGTTCGATATGTACAACGAACAGTGGCCGATTCTCACCTGGGATTTCCCCCGTCCTCCCGCGAAGTTCGTCCACAATGTCGAAGGTCGTCGTGGCAGGGCGTTGAACTCCCTTGTCGCCAACGGGACCATCGTTTCAGGCTCGGTGATCCGCCAGTCCGTGGTCTCTTCGAGAGTGCGTGTGCACTCGTATGCGACGGTCGAGCAGTCGGTTCTCTTCGAGGGAGTGAGTGTCGGTCGCGGTGCCGTCGTGAGAAGAGCGATCATCGACAAGAACGTCCAGGTACCGGACGGGTTCCAGCTGGGTGTGGATCCGGACAGAGATGCAGAACGGTTCACCGTGTCATCCGGAGGGGTCGTGGTGATCGGCAAGGGCGATTCGCTGCACTGAGCCGTCGGTTCTCGGTCTTCAGTCATCGGAAAGAGCCCCAGTCTTGCCCGGAGGTCGTGCAACGATGCCGGCTGCCGTACGAAGTACCTCTTGTAGGCGAACTCTGTTCGCCTAGAGAACCCTTCGGAAGACCCGATGGTTCTTGTGTGGTATCCCTCCGATGTTGATGAGGTCGCGACGCATCTGAACTGCCGTCTCGGCGACCTGAGTCAACTCATATCGGTCGAACCCGGCTCGCTGGAACACCTCGGCGAGTTCGCGGTACAGGAGGGCGTTGCCACCTCTACGCTGATACTCGGGGAGGATTCCGATGCCGTTGGCAACAACCCAGCTGGTGGTACGAAGCTCCCTGAGGAGTGACACGGCCGCGAGGGAGAAAAGCCGGCCTCCCATCTTCTGAAGAGAGCCGGACACGTCCGGGAACGTGAGCACGAATCCGACGGGTTCGTCGTCGCTGGTGACGATGAGCTTGAGCAGGTCCGGTCGAGCCACGGGGATGATCTGCTTGACGACGAAGCTGACTTCCGCGTCGGTGAGGGGCACGTACTCCCAGTTGTGGACGAACGAGTTGTTGTAGGTGCGTGCGATCCGTTCCGCCCAGCGGTAGATCTCCCAGCGGGAGCGGAAACGGTGGACTCGGAGCCCTGAACGGCGCGCCGCGCGCTCGGCGATTCTCGGGATACGAGGATCGAGGGAGAACGTCGACGGGTCGATGACGTGGGAGATGAAGTCGATTTCCTTGACGAAGCCGTTCTCCTTCGCCAGCCGGATGTAGTAGGGGAAGTTGTAGTTGAGCATCGACATCGTCTGGCGCTGCTCGTACCCGCGTTCGAGCATGCCGTAGCCATCGAACGGGCTCAATCCTTTGGGGCCGATGACCGCTTCCATGCCTCTTGCCGCGGCCCAGTCGAACGTCCGCTCGAACAGTGCTGCTGCCGCCTCGGAGTCATCCTCGACATCGAAGAAGTAGAACTCCGCCTCTCGACTGTCGTGGGTCGCGTTGAAGCGGGTGTTCTCGAGCGCGCCGATGCGGCCGACGTCTCGACCATCCCGTACGGCGATGAAGAAGTCCGCAACGGAGTGTTCATAGAACGGGTGCTTCTTCGGGTTGAGCATCGTGGCGATGTCCATCTTCAACGGAGGTACCCAGAACGGATCGTTTTTGTACAGCCGGTAGGGGAGGTCGATGAAACGCTTCACTTGCGCCCGGTTCGTGACGTCGACCTTCTCGATCGTGAGCATGTCAGTGCCTTCCTGTGTCCTCCACGGCGAGGTTTCGTGCTTCCCGGATCGCGGATACGACGAAGATCACGATCAGGACCGCGGCGAGAGCCCCAATCACCAGGTCATAGACCCCGACGGTACCAAACACGGTGCTGATGTAGGGAATCGGACCGAAGAAGAGCAGAGCGTTGAACCCGATGATGATGGCTCGCACTTCGGTGGGTCCGAACCGCCCGTAGGAGATCTGGAACACGCCGCGCACATACGTTGTCAGGTAGACGTAGATGGAAAGGAGCAGGTAGCCCACGAGAGCGACGGCGGCAACGTTGAACGAAACGTACGGAGAAAGCCCAAGACCGAACGCCACGAGCGTCTCGCTCACACCGTCGACGGCATGATCGACGAAGTAACCGTACTTTGGCCGTTCGATTCTCCGGTATCTGGCGATCGTTCCGTCGAGGGAATCCCCGAACCAGTTCACGACGAGACCGAAGCTGGCGAGCCAGAGAAACCACGGCGAAGCGTTACTGGCCCAGTAGCCGCCGAAGGTCATCAGTGATCCGACGATTCCGATCAGTGTGAGGGTGTCTGGTGTCATCCGCTCGGGCATATGCTTGGAGAGCCAGCGCAATGCGGGGCGTTCGAGAGGTCCGAGCAGGATGTCGTTGACTCGTTCGTGGGACGGGGACTCGCTCATTCGGCCTCCTCGGCATCGGGCCATACCGGGAAGAACATCAGCCACTGCTCGGGGTGGGCACGAATGATGCGCTCTACCTCGGCGAGCGTCTCACGCCACAGCGTGCCGGCGACGTCGTCCTCTTCTATCTCCAGTGGATCGATCTGACTTCCGATGTTCAGACGGTACCGATCGTCGGGGGTTCGTTCCACCGAGATGATCTGCAGCAGAGCATCGGTCGATGCCGCGAGCCTGGCAAACCCACTCCACAGGCGTGCGTCCTTGCCGAAGAACGTCGTTGTCTGCGCTCGTTTCCTTGGAGGAGGTGGCCGATCGACCGACGTGACCACGACGCCGCCGTTGCGCAGACGGGTTGCAGCTTCTCGCAGCGCATCGCCGGAGGACGGGGTGAGGATGAGTCCTTTGGTGGTCCGCAGGTCATTCATGAGTTCATAGCCGGATGGGGGGAGCGCGTAGGAAAGAACCTGGATGTCGTAGGTGCCTGCGTGGGGGGAGGCGGCCAAGCCGATCCCGGCGAGGTCCAGAGTGCTGACGTGTGGGGCCACGATGAGAATCCCCCGGCCGGGACGGTTGGCCGGATCGAGGATCTCCCAGAGTGCCTGCGGCATTTCGACCAGGCGCCGGTTCTCTTCGATGGTCCCCCCGAGGGCGCGAAAGAAGTCGTAGCTTCCGCTTGCCGCGTGGAACAGGACCTCGTGGACGTAGGAATCGAGTCGAGGGTCGTCAGGGGTGGTGTCGAGGACGACGGCCAGATTGGCTCGGATCGTTCGTGTGAGCGGCGTGTCGCGACGGGCGATCCAGCGTGTGATCCTTCTGAGCACGGCGTAGCCGAACCGGCGTGGAACGAGAGCGCTGAGACGCATCGCGAGTCGGGTACCGGTACCTGTGACGAGAAAGTGCTGAAGGTTCACGAACGATCGTGTGCAGCGTAGCCGTGTGGTGCTGCGGGAATCCAGGCAGCGTATGCGGGAGACGGAGGCGGACGTCGGCTTCGAGGCATCTCGGGCGGTGGTCCCACGGTTGTACGCTGGTGACTGCTGAAAGGATCACATGAGAGAACCGGCCACACATCTGCACATCGATCACCGGTTGTGTGGTCTGCCCGAGCTGCTCGAAGAAGGGCGGTCCGAAGTTCGGATGATCACCACCGAAGCGATGGCCGTCGATGACCGAGGGCTGGTGCACGGCGGGTTCATGTTCGGACTTGCCGACTACGCGGCCATGCTGGCGGTGAACGATCCGAATGTCGTGCTGGGAAGTGCCGATGTTCGCTTCAGGGCCCCGGTGCGGGTTGGTGATGAGGTCGTGGCGACGGCCAGGACGATGTCGGCCGATGGGCGGCGCCGAGAAGTCGAAGTGACCGTGGACCGTGAGGGAGAGACCGTGATGGGCGGTATCTTCACGTGCTTCGTCTTGGACCGTCATGTTTTGGAGGGTGACGACGATGCACGGCGGTGACCGCATCGCCCGGGTACTCGTCGGCCATCAGGTCGAAACATTGTTCACGCTGTGTGGGGGACACATCTCACCGATCCTTTCCGGCGCGAAGGCCGCCGGTATCCACGTCGTCGATACACGACACGAGGCCGCAGCGGTATTTGGCGCCGACGCCACGGCTCGATTGAGCGGTGTGGCCGGCGTCGCTGCGGTCACCGCCGGGCCCGGTGTCACCAACGCCTTGACAGCCGTCCAGAACGCCTACCTGGCCCAGTCCCCGGTGGTGGTGCTCGGCGGCGCCGTGGCGACGGCTCTGAAGGGCAGGGGGGCGCTGCAGGACATCGACCAAGCCTCGGTCGTCCGCCCGCATGTCAAGGAGCTGTTCAGGGCTCGTCGGGTGCGGGATCTCGAACCGATGTTGTCCGAGGCGTTCCGAGTGGCCGTGTCGGATGTGCCCGGGCCGGTATTCGTCGAGGTGCCCGTCGACCTGCTGTATGCCGAGCAGACGGTTCGCGGCCTGTACCTGTCGGGAGGCGCGCCGAAGAGTCTCGCCGGTCGGCTGACCCGCCGCTATCTGCAACGGCATGTCGACCGCCTGTTCTCCGACACCGACGGAGAGTTCGTAACCCGTCCGGCTCGGGTCCCTGTGCCCTCGAGGCTTGATGTGGAGCGGGCCGCAAGGTTGATTGCAGAGGCGAGCCGTCCGGTCCTGATCGTGGGCAGCGGTGCGATGCTGCTCCCCACAGAGGCTGCTGATGTTGCCGCAGCGGTGGAGGCTCTGGGCATGCCCACATGGCTGGCGGGAATGGCCCGGGGGCTTCTCGGGGTACGCCACCCGTCGCACCTGCGCCACCGACGTCGGGAGGCGCTGCGGGACGCCGATCTGGTGGTGCTCGCCGGTATGCCGATCGACTTTCGGCTCGACTACGGACGGGTGATCGGTCGCAACACGAACCTCGTCACGGCCGGCAGGGATGAACGTTCGCTGTCGAAGAACCGTGCACCGACGGTGGCGGTTCCCGGCGACGCGGGACGTTTTCTCCAAGAGCTCGCGCAGCTTTCCGGAGGACATCGGTTCGATGCCTGGTTGGAGCTGCTCCGGGGCCGCGATGTCGAGAGGGACGGCGAGATCGATCGGCAGGGCCGCGAACCCGTCGACCCGATCAACCCTCTCGGGCTTCTCCAACGCATCGACGCTGCGATGGCCGCCGACAGCGTCATCGTCGCCGACGGCGGCGACTTCGTTGCCTCTGCGGCGTACATCCTGTGGCCCCGCGGTCCGCTGCGGTGGCTGGACCCGGGTGTCTTCGGAACGCTCGGCGTCGGCGCCGGATTCGCGATGGCTGCGGCGTTGACGCATCCGGGCACGGAAGTGTGGTTGATGTACGGCGATGGTGCTGCAGGGTTCAGCCTCATGGAGTTCGATACGTTCGCTCGTCACGGATTGGGGGTCATCGCCGTGATAGGAAATGATGCCGGATGGACCCAGATCGCCCGCGATCAGGTGACAATCCTCGGCGACGATGTGGGCACCGTCCTGTCACCATCGGACTACCACCTCGTTGCCGAAGCTCTGGGCGGGGTGGGGTTTCTGCTCGACTCCCCGGCGGACATCGATGGTGTGCTCACCGAGGCGAAAGCGCTGGCCGCGTCGGGTCGCGCGGTACTGATCAACGCCCGCATCGGCAAGACGGAGTTTCGCAAAGGCTCGATGTCGATGTGATGTGAAGTGCCGGACCTCTCCCTTTCCGGGGATGTGGTGACGAGTGCGAGGGAGCTCGCCGACGGATACATGGCACGCATCTCGACGGCGATGCATCGCTCATCGACACAACTCACCCTGGCAGTGTCGTGGGATCGGACCGGCGTGATCTGCACCGACCCGTTACGTCTTCCGGCCGTTCGAAGCCGACGGCACCAGCCCTTAGGTTCGCCCCGCGCTCTTGCATCGAAAGTCGCGATACGAAATCCGGAACACCTGGTACCGGGTACCAGGGTCGGCATCAGGGTGTCGGTACCTGCAAGGTCACCGTGCCGTTCCAGGTGCCGGCCGTGACATCCTTGGCGTACGTGACCTGGATGGGTAGCTCATAGGTGCCGGGCGCGACTCCCGACACATCGAGACGGAACGCGGCGTAGTCGGATTCGCCGTCTTCGAGCCTGGCGTCATGGGCGAGGCTGGTGAAGGTTCTGCCCGCCGGGTAGGCCACGACGATGCCCGACGGTGGGTCGACGGTCATCTGGACGTCGTCGAGGCGAGGGGCTTTGCCGAGGAAGCCGATGTCGACCCAAGTGGCCGCTCCGTCGGCGGTGACGGTGGTGGTCACCTGTGCGAGGTCCGTTCCCGTGAACGACGTGACCGGAACTCTCACGGTGAAGTCCTTGGTGTGTGACCTGCGTCCAGAGGTGTAGGTTGCGGTCAGTCCGAGAGTCACACTCCCAGGAGTCTCGTAGGGGACCGTGATGTGGATGGCAGTGAAATCGATCTCTCCGTTGGAAAGGGTCGCGTCGGCCATCAGTGATGTGTAACTTCCGGTGTTCTCCGGATAGCGGATCTCCCAGCCCGGCTCCGGATTCTTGACCGTCACCTTGAAGTCCTTGGCATCGCCGCCCCTGGACTCCCAGAGGACCTGGATCCAAACCGAGTCACCGGCGACCACCGCGCCCGTTCTGGCCGTGAGTAGACGCACGGTCACGCCGTTGCCCATGCCCATGCCCGAGCGCCTTCCCATGGCGGTCGTGGTCTGCGCAGCGGCGGGCGACATGCCGGAGATGAGCAGGAGAGCAGCGACGGTGGTGACAAAACTCGCCTTCGCGAAGGCTATCCGTTGGTGGCGGCCGGCGGGGGTCAGGTGTTGCATCGTTGGTCGTAGGCCTCTTGCACCTTCTGGCGCAGATCGAATTGGCTGGTCAGATTGTCTTTGAAGTGCCGGTACTGCGCGACGGACACGCCGTTGCCGGCGAGGCGACCGTCCAACTCGGCTTGAATGTCCGCCTGCGTGTCGAACGTGAAGCGCTGGACGTCGCACATCCATCGTCCTTCGATGGACGCCAACAGGTCGGCATCGTAAGAGGGCGCACACCCGGCCACCAGGATGGCCACGATCACGGCGATGGCGACGGCGACAGTGACTCTTCGCATGAACTCGACATCGGCCGATACCCGCGGCGGCTTGAGGAAGAGATTGGGCCGGGAGATACGACGAGGGGTCATGCATGGAGAGCAGGGAGGCGTGCGCCGACAGGGCTTCGTCGGGATTGTGAGAAGACGTGCCCGATCGGCACGCGTATGCACGAGAGACCGTGGGTCATGTCGAGAATGAATGCCGCCATGAGGCGTGCGACAGGCTACGGGCGCACGTATCGACCCAGTGCACGATCCAGTTCCGGCCGGCCGACGACCAATTCGCTCTTGCCGTTCCGCAGCACCGTCAAGGCCGCTTCACGCAGCATCCCGGCAAGGTCGGCAAATGACAGGCCGTCGGTGCGCCGGGCCAGCTCATCCAGGTCCACATCGTCGGCAAAAGGTACATCCGACAAGCCCAGCAGGGCTCGGCGGGCATCAACTCCCGGCACGCCCAACTCCAGGTGCACCTCGAACCTTCCGGCTCGCAACAGCGCCGGGTCGATCAGATCCGGACGGTTCGTGGCTCCGATCACCGCCACGTTGCCACGTTCGGCAACGCCGTCCATCTCGGTGAGGAGCGCCGCTACCACCGAGTCGGTCACCGACGTGGTCGAACGTCCCCGCACCGGTGCCAGGGCGTCGAGCTCGTCGAAGAACAGGATCGCCGGCGAAGCCGCTCTCGCCCGGGCGAAGATCTCCCGAACGCCACGCTCGGACTCTCCGACGAACTTGTCCAGCAGCTCCGCACCCTTGATCGGAAAGAACGCCGCGCTGGACTCGTGTGCCAGCGCTCGCACGACGAAGGTCTTGCCCGTCCCTGGGGGCCCGTACAGCAGGACTCCTCGGGGTGGGTCGATGCCGAGCTGTTCAAATCGCCCGGGGCTGGTCACAGGCCAGATCACGGACTCCGTCAGCCGTTGTTTGACGTCTGACAGGTTCGCCACCTTCTCGAACCCGTACGACGGCACTTCGCCCATGGCCGTCGAACCCAGCGACGGTACGGTCGACTCGACCGCCTCGAGGAGCAGGGCGGTCGTCAACTCCCCACCTCGGCGAGTTGCCAAAGCGGACGCGTGGACGACCGCCGCGGTGATGTCCGCACCGGAGAACCCGGCCGACCGGGCTGCCAACAGATCGAAGTCGAGATCCCTCGACGGTATCCGCTCCGTTGCCGCTTCGAACAGAAGCCGGCGCCGTTGCAGATCTGGTGGTGGGACGGTCAGTGTGCGGGGGAGCAGTGCCGACCCTGCCAGGATGTCATCCAGCGTCGCCGCCGACGTCACTCCCAGAACGCACGCCACACCGGAACGCTCCGCTATGGCGTCGAGGAACCAGCGCAAGATCGCAGCCACCTGGGTGCGAAACGGTGCCAAGCCCTCTTCGCCGGCGACCGTCTCTACGCGGTCGACGAACAGCACCGCCGGTGCGGTGACCTGTTTCACGGCCTTCTCCAACACCGTCAACAGCCGGTCCGGTTTGAAGACCAGGTTGAGGTTCACCTCGGTCATCGCGGCGCCGGCCGCAGCTGCGGCAGCACCCACCAGTTCGGACTTGCCGCACCCGGTCGGTCCTTCGAGCTGCACACCGGCGACCTTCGGTAGGCCCCAGGCCGAGGGCAGGTCGTCGGGCGATGTCAGGAGCGTCAGCCATGCGGTGAGTGTCTCCAACTCCTCGTCGAGCCCGGCGAGGGCCGCCAGGTCGCGGGTACGACGCGGCGGCGCCACCGATGCGGCCGGAACAACGATCGACTCGGGCACGAACCGGGTGGCGGCGGTCACCATCCCTGCAGGGCCGGGGAAGACCGTCACGATCCGCAGAGGTACCGGACGATCGCCGCCGTCCGTGTAGGAAGGGTCTACCGCGAGCACATCACCCGGAGTGACAGGCCGACCCTGCAACGCGTGCACGAGTGTGCGGGCGTCGAGCGGAAGGTTGTCACCGGTGATCGTGACCATCTCTGCAGTGGGCAGTATGGCTCGTCGTACCTCGACCACCTGGCCGGTCGTGACACCCGCGTTCGTGATCGCCTCGGGACCGAGTCGCAACGCGTTGATCTCGGACAGGTCGGCGGGATGAACGATCGTATGGGTCGCACCGACCCGGATCACACCGCCGCCGGGCAGACCCATCGCCGAGAGCAGCGTCGCGTCGGCACCCGCAGTCGGGTCGGTGCCGGGGCGGACGGTGAAACGCATCGAAGCAATCGTAGGTCGTGGTGGGAGTCGTAGGAAACGTCGGTTCTCGGAGGCGGCAGACTCCGGTACGAGGCACAACGCGCCCGGTGTCGTGATCCGTGGCCGTTTCACGGCCCATCGTCGCATCGGGACGGTCGTGAGCCTGGTTTCGGGCAAGGCCTCCGTGGCGTGTCGCTCGACACGACGACATCAACGACGAGAGTCGACGTTCGCCAAAGAGAGCTCCGGGATCGGTCTACACGGCAGTGCCAGTGGTCCTGAGGCGTCCAGGAGACGAACGCGGCTACCGGCGAGCCATTGCCATATGAGATGAGCCTCTTCGGCGACCTGGACCGATGGCGGCGTCGGCGGCCACTCGTCTTCCAGGGTGGCGGTCGTGGAAGTGAGGGCCGGACCGGTCGACCCATTCCACGAGAGGACGAGACGGCCCCGTTCGATGAGGGCACCGTCGCCGCCATCGGATTCAACCCGGAGCAGTCCGGCCCGGTTGAGGGCATGCCACTCACGGCGGCGCAGCAATGCCCTCGCCAGGGCACGATATCGGTCACGAGCCCACGTGGCCTCCTCAAAACGCCGGAGTGCCGCCATGTGCGACATCTTTGCTGCAAGCGGATCGAGGAGCAGGGAAGGATCCGCGGCGATGCCTCGACGGAGGAGATCCACGATCGACGCGTATGCCGTCTCGGAGAGGCTCCCATCGCACGGGCACATCGACACGCCAAGTTGGGCGGCGGCACACCGTCCGTTGCGTTCACCCGGTCGGACGGTGCAGCGTCGAATCGGCAGAGCATCCCAGATGGCGGTCATCACGAGTTCGGCACTTCGTCGGCTTCGGAACGGCCCCAGGTAGGCCAGACCGTCCTCCCGCTGGGTGCGTACGAGGGACAACCGTGGAAAGGCTTCCTTGGTCAGCTTGACCCAATGCGACGACTTCGGCGGCTTCGAGCGGCGATTGTGACGAGGTCGGTAGGCGTGGATCAGTCGCAACTCGGTGACTTCGGCCTCGAGTTCGGTCGCGCAGACACGATGCTCGATCCTGTCGAGTTCCTGCAACATCGTCGTGACGGTCCGGCGATGGTCGCCATAGAAGTAGCTGCGGACCCTCGTTCTCAGGTTCTTGGCCTTGCCTACGTAGAACACGGTGTCGTTGCGATCGTGGAACAGGTAGACGCCCGGCCGGCGGGGTAGTGCATCGGTCAGATGGATCTTCGCATAGTGTTCGGACCCGCGTGCCGTCGGAAGTTGGAGAAGATCCTCGAGGGCGGTCACTCCGAGCGTTCCTGCCCGCTCGAGCAGACGATGCAGGATCCAGGCAGTGGCCCGCGCATCTTCGAGTGCGCGATGGGTGGGTTTGATCGGTGCACGAAAATGTGCAGCAAGCGTCGCCAACTTGAAGTTGCGAACCTCCTTGCGTACGAGGCGGCGCGCCAGACCCAGTGTGTCCACCCACCGGTTGCCGAGCTTCCCGTATCCGAGATCGAGCGCTGCCGCGTTGAGGAACGACAGGTCGAAGCGAACGTTGTGGCCAACGATCACCGCACCGCCGAGGAACTCGAGGAATGCGGGGAACACCTCGGCGATCTTGGGGGCGTTGATCACCATCGCGTGCGTGATTCCCGTCAGGATCGTGATGAACGGAGGGATCTCGCATCCTGGGTCGACGAGGGTCTGGAACGATCCGATCTCCTCGCCGCCTCGATACAGGACGGCGCCGATCTCGGTGATCGCGCAGTTCGGCGGCGTGGTGCCGGTGGTTTCGAGGTCGAGGACACAGAATGGTACGTCGCACAACGGTGCGCCCATCTCGTCAAAACTGCGCTGCACCGCGAGTGTCACGGTTCCCGTCTTCCGAACATGTGTTCGATGCTAGTGCCTCGACCGGCGACCTTCGCGGTGTTCTGCCGGCCAGGAACGCCGCTCGCTGCGTTCTCCGCCCCGACGCACCTGCCTCGGCATCGACACCCCGAACGTTACCGGCCAAGGCACGTGTCGGGATGAGTGACAGGAACGGCTACCGGTTGTCGGCTGTCGCTTGTCGACGGGTTGAGCGTTGACGGACGGCCTCGTACAGCATCACACCCGCGGCCATCGCCGCGTTGAGGCTGTCCGCGTCACCGAGCATCGGGATGCGGACCAGCTCATCGGCAGATCTCATCCACATCTCGGACAGGCCGTATTGCTCCGAGCCGATCGCGAGCGCACTCGGTCCCCGGTAGTCGGCTTCCCAGTGGAGGCGTTCGGCGGCCGGGGTGGCGGCAAAGGTCTTGACATCGCGCGCCGCGAGCCATGCCAACGTCTCGGTGCTCGATGCGATGGCCAGCGGCACGAGGAACAGGCATCCCAACGACGCCCGCACGGCGTTCGGATTGAAAGGGTCGGTCGTCGGGTCGGAGACGATCACCGCATCGACCCCGGCGGCGTCGGCGGTCCTCAGCATGGTGCCGAGGTTCCCAGGCTTCTCGATCGACTCGACGACCAGCACGAGCGGGTTCTCTTTCAGCACGATGCGGTCCAGTTCCGTCGGAAACTGTCGGGCAAGACCGATGAGACCTTCCGGTCGGTCCCGGTAGCTGATCTTGCGGAAAGGGTCTTCGGCGAACTCGATGAGGCGAGCGCCGGCGGCTCCGGCGGCCTCGAGGAGAGAGTGCTCGTTGGGGCCAAGGAACAGCGGAGGGCAGTAGGCGACTTCTTCGAGTTGGATGTGGGAGGCGATCGCCCGGGTGAGTTCTCGATACCCCTCGATCATGAAGAGACCCTCGGCATCGCGATGACGCCGGTTACGGAGCCGCACGAGACGCTTGACACGCGGATTCTGAGTCGAGGTGATGCGAGATTCGGTCACGACTTCGGCTCCAGGCGGGTCTCCTCGAGAGGCTTCGCCGTCAGATTCGTGCGAACGTCGGGCGCCGCAGCGCCGATACGCTCGTACGCCGGCAACATTCCCACGCCATCACCCCCGCCTTCGCCGGGACGGGCACCCGTGGTGACGCCATTGCCGCCGGAGTGAAGGTCGCGGATCGGTTTCATCTCACCATTCACATCCCGGGCCCCCTGCGTTGTGGAGGCCCTGGTCACACTTGGTCCACATACAGGCTCTGGAGGGAACGCCCAAGAGGGCCCTGCTCATCGTACAGGGACGACTGGGCCAGGCCGACACCGTGCGGTTGGAGGATGGTGTTCGCATGCATCAACACCCACTCTCCGGCGGGCTCGCGATGCAGATAGACGGTCAGATCCGGGTTGATATAGAGGAATTGCCGCCAATGCACCATCGAGGAGATTCCATTCCCGCAGTCTGCGGCGGCGAGCACGCGTTGCAGCGGCGTGGGGGGCTGCTCATCCACGACATTGGGCATCAGGCGGATCCACGCCGTTGCCGAACCGATCTGCGTCATGGATCCTTCGACGAAACGAACATCGAGGGCATCGGTGACGAAACTCACCGAATCCCAGGAGAAACCGACACCGGACGTGCACTCGTCGGGCAGGCGCCACGGTACGACGGCTGGGACCGGCGGCAGATCGAGACCCTCATGGCGACGGATCCTGAGCGCGCGTGCCGCCGCCACCGGAGTGCCATCGACAGCCAGCGACGCGGTGACGATCTCGACACGTTTGCCGGATCGGACGACCGCCGCCGTTGCCTCGATCTCCGCGATGGGTACCGGGCGCAGGAACTCTGCCGTGAAGCGTGACGTGAACATCGCCGGTGTGCCGACGCTCTCCATCGCGTGGGCCATGAGCGCCGCGGGTGGCCCTCCATGCTGGGCATCCGGGCTCCAGGGCCCAGTGGTCAGTTCGGTCGAGCGGAACGTGGTGGCGTCGATCCGCTCGTAGAGGGGTCTCACCATCGCTCCCGGTGGAAGATCTCGTCCATCGGCCGTCGCCCTCGTCCGAGAGAGCCGGAGCGTCGGTCGGGAGCCGGGTGACCGATCGTCACGACACCGATCGGGAAGACCGACTCGGGTATGCCGAGCAGATCGCGAAGACCCGGAACGGAATGCACTCCGAGGAATCCCGCAGCGAGCCCCTCATCGACGGCTGCGAGTAACAGCAGCATCATCGACGCTCCCGCATCAACCCACCAATACGGCACGGGCCACTCGATCTCCCTGCCACCGGGGACCGCCTTGTCCGGCTCCGCGTACCGGCGGCGGTATGCCTCCTCGGACACACAAACGACGACATGTACCGGTGCTCGGCCGATCCAGGGGTCGAAGCCCTTGTCGACATACCCGGATTCCCCGGCAAGGTTCGCGATCGTCTGCCGGGTCGTGCGGTCGGTGACCGCAATGAACGACTGCCCTTGCGTGAATCCGGCACTGGGCGCCCTTGCCGCACAAGAGACGATCCGGTCGATCGTTCGAGGGTCGACCGGATCGTTGGTGTAGTTGCGCACCATGCGGCGGTGCCGTACCACGTCGGAGAACTCCAACGCCCTACAGCTCCTTCACGGCGGCGATGATGTCGCTCATGGCTTTCTTCGCATCGGAGAAGAACATCAGCGTGTTGTCCTTGTAGAAGAGGGGGTTGTCGATGCCGGCGAAACCGGGAGAGAGGCTCCGTTTGATCACGATCGCGTGTTTCGCGAGGTCGACATTGAGAATCGGCATTCCGTAGATCGGACTGGAATCGTCATCACGAGCCGAAGGGTTCACGACGTCGTTCGCACCGACGACGAGAGCAACGCTGGTTTGAGGGAAGTCGTCCTCGATCTCGTCGAGCGCGAACAGCTTCTCGTAGGGGACATCGGCTTCTGCGAGCAGCACATTCATGTGTCCCGGCATGCGCCCTGCAACAGGATGGATGGCATAGCGAACTTCGACGCCGCGCTCTTCGAGCAGATCGGCCAGCTCACGCAGGTTGTGTTGTGCCTGAGCGACGGCCAAGCCGTATCCGGGCACAACGATGACCGAGTCGGCGTACCCCAGGGTGATCGCGACATCCTCGGCCGAGGCACTGTGCACGGGCTTCTCCTCGTCACCTGCCGGGCCGGCGCCCTCGTCGCCACCGAAGGCGGCGAAGAGAACGTGGCCGAGCGTACGGTTCATGGCCTTGACCATGATGTTGGTGAGGATCAGCCCGGAAGCTCCGACCAGCGCGCCAGAGATGATCAGAGCGTTCTCGCCGATCACGAACCCTGCCAGCGCCGCGGCAATTCCAGAGAACGCGTTCAAGAAGGAGATGACGACCGGCATGTCCGCGCCGCCGATCGGAATCACACGAACGATGCCGAGCAGGAGTGACAACGCGAGCAGGATCCACATGACCAGCGAACTCCCGCCGACGATCAGCCACACGACAAGGGCGACGACGACGATCGCAAGGAGGGCATCGCCGACCTTCTGACCCGGATATCCGAACGGCCGTCCCGGGACGAGGCCCTGGAGTTTCGCGTAGGCGACAAAGCTTCCCGAAAGGGTGACTCCACCGACCAGGATGGTCAGAGCAACGGTGATCGCTGCGCGGAGATCGAATGTGGGACTTCCGGACTTCTCGATGAATTCGGCCGCTGCCACCAGGGCGGATGCTCCACCGCCAAAGCCGTTGAACGCGGCGACGAGCTGTGGCATCGCCGTCATCTCGACCGTCTTGGCGAGGACGAGTCCGATGCCGCCACCGACGACGAGGCCGGCGACGATCACCCACGGATTGAGGATCTGGTACCGAACCAGGGTGACGATGATCGCCAGGAGCATGCCGAGCGCACCGATCTGGTTGCCGCGCCGTGCCGTGGCCGGGCTCTGCAATCGTTTCATACCGACGATGAACAACACCGCCGCGATGAGGTACAGATAGCCTGCGAGAACCTGGCTCATGACCGGTCCTTGCTCTTGAACATCTCCAGCATCCGGTCCGTGACCATGAATCCGCCTACGACGTTGATCGTCGCGAACGAAACGGCCAGAAAGCCGAGAATGATGCCTGCCATACCGCCGTAGCGACCGGCGACGACCAGGGCACCGATGATCGTGATGCCCGAGATCGCGTTCGATCCGGACATCAGCGGCGTATGCAACGTTGGCGGCACTTTCGTGATGACTTCGAACCCCACGTACGCCGCGAGAACGAAGACGGTAATGGAGATCAGCAGGTCCATCAGTTCGTCCCTCCTTCCAGCAAGGATCGCACACGTTCATTGACGACCTTGCCACCATGGGTGATGCAGGCGCCCGCGGTGATCTCTTCCTCGAGATCGATGCGCAGCCCTTCCTCGTGTACGAGATACGTGAGGAGGTTCAATGTGTTGCGTGCAAACATCTGGCTCGTGTTTGTCGCAACGCCGCTCACGAGGTCGGTGGGGGCGAGGATCTTGACACCGTGGTGCACGACGACCTCGTCGGCCCTGCTGAGTTCACAGTTGCCTCCGGTTGCGACGGCCAGGTCGACGATGACCGAACCAGGATGCATCGCCTCGACCATCTCACGGGTGATGAGCAGCGGGGCCCTCTTTCCGGGGATGGCCGCCGTCGAGATCACGACATCGTTGCGAGCAACATGCTCGCCGAGCTGCATGAGGAGGCGTTTCTGTGCGTCCTCTTCCAGCTCGCGGGCGTAGCCGCCGGCCACCGCATCTTCTTGCTGCGCGACCTCGAGTCGCACGAATCGGGCACCGAGGCTCTCCACCTGTTCTGCAGCGGCTGCACGAACGTCGTATGCGGAGACCACGGCTCCAAGACGTCGGGCCGTGGCGATTGCCTGGAGTCCCGCGACGCCCGCGCCGAGGACGAGCACCTTGGCCGGCGCGATGGTCCCCGCCGCCGTGGTGAGCATCGGGAAGAACTTTGTGATCGTGGTGGCTGCTTCGAGCACCGCCTGGTATCCGGCTGCGGTTGCCTGGGAGGACAACACATCCATCGATTGTGCCTTGGTCGTGCGCGGGACCGTTTCGAACGCCAAGGCGGTGACATTCGCAGCGGCGAGCTTCGCGACGGTCTCCGGCTCGTCGAGAGGCTGCAGCAGGCCGATGAGCACGGCCCCGGAGCCGAGCATGGCGATCTGCTCGTCGCTCGGCGGTCGCACCGTGATGACGACATCGCTGCCCCACGCGAGAGACGCCTCCGGTACGACGGAAGCGCCCACAGCCTCATACTCTTTGTCCAGGAAACCGGCGGCATCGCCGGCTCCTCTCTCCACCATCACCTGAAACTTCTGTTTGACGAGCCTGGCTGCGACGTCCGGGGTGATGGCGACTCGTCGCTCTCTTGGAGCGGTCTGATTGGGCACACCTATCTTCATTATCGTCCACCTCGAGGATGCACTTCTCGAAGCTGCAATCTATTGGAACCGGTGCCGATTCCCAAGTTGGGTCCGAGGCACCCCCAGGGGGTACTCATCGGCCTGACGTTGGAGCCCGTCGAACGCTGCATGACACGTCTGGACGGCGCCGAGGATCTCGGCCGGGAGGCCGGCTTCGAGCAGCGGGTCACCGACGGGCCGTCGTCGACAAGAATCGCGATGCCCGCCCCACGGTCCTGGGGCCGGAACGGTCGCGATATGAAGGTACGAAATGCCAAGCGCCGGGTGTGAGGCATCCGGTACCCGCATCACGCCGGCTCGGGTAACTTGGAGCAATGGATACCAAGTACTACCGGGACCTCGTTCGGCCGCTTGTCGAAGGGCGCAAGTTCATCCTCGCCGGAGAACCTCTGGCCGGCTATCCGAGACTCGTGAAGCAGCTTCGTTCTCTCGGCGCCGACCGGCTCTTTCTCATTGCTTCCGGTCGAGGAACCGGCGATCTCCCATCGGAGGAGGACGCCGAGTGGGTGATGCTCGACGTGTCCGCCAGCGACATCATGGAGGAGATTCGGGTGACGGCGGCCGCACTGAGACGTCCGCCGCCGAGGGTCGAGGCCGCGTTGGATGCCTGGGATCCGGAAGGATCGGCGAACGTGCTCGGTCATCCGTTCTATGCGGACGCCCACATCGCCGGTCGACGGGTGTGGGGTAGGCGCCGTCCAGAGTGGGAGGCACTCGAGGACAAAGTGTGCGCCGACGCCGTGTGGGACGCGGCGGGGATCCCCAGGGCGCCGTCAGAGGTCGTTGCCGCCGTCCGCGATGACCTCCTCTCCGGACACCGCCGACTGGACCGGGGCCTTGGCACCGCCTGGGCGGGTGACACGATGGAGGGTTTCAACGGGGGAGCGGTCTATGTGCGTCGGGTTCGAAACGATGCGGACGCCCGTGAGGCCTGTGGGTTCTTCGCCAAGCACTGTGATCGCGTTCGGGTGATGCCGTTCCTCGAAGGCATTCCGTGCTCGATCCACGGCATGGTGTTTCCCGATGAAACGATCTCGTTCCGGCCGTGCGAGATGATCACATTGCGCCCCGAATCGGGTGGCAAGCTCCACTATGGAGGCGCAGCGACGTTCTGGGATCCGTCCGCCGCCGATCGGACGGAGATGCGGGCGGCGGCCGAGGCCGTGGGCAGTGTCCTACGTGAGTCGGTCGACTATCGAGGCGCGTTCACGATCGATGGTGTTATGACGGAGGACGGCTTTCGTCCGACAGAGTTGAACACACGCTTCGGTGCATCGATCCGTGGGTTGCTGGCCGGTGTTCCGGACCTTCCGTTCAGAGTCATCCAGGCCGCCCTGATCGAAGGTGAACCGCTCGAATACCGTTCACGTGAGTTGGAGCGACTCATCGTCGATTCGGCGGACGAGCATCGCGGCGGCGGTGCCCTGGCAACAGTCGACCGACGGCAGGCGGAGACGGACACGAGGCATCTGGTTGCCGACGGCGCAGGTTATCGGGAGGCGCGAGGCGGTGAAGAAGCGGACGCGACGTTGCAGTTCGGCCCCGGTGGCCTCGGAGGGCTCGTGTTCTTCCGTCCCGATCCGGAGCGAACGCCGGTCGGCCCGTCACTGGCGCCGCTCGCCGCGGCCGCACTGGGCCTGGCCGATGAGATGTGGAATCTTGGTATCGGATCTCTCGCGCCGGCTCGTTCGGTGCGGTGATCCCGTCCCGGGGAGCTTCTTCGTTTGGCGGCAGTGGACGGCAACTGGCAAAATGCGCCAAACTGAGGTGAAGATGCTGAGTCTCGTCGACCTGCACAAACGCTATGGGAAGGTGGTCGCTCTCGATGGAGTGAGTTTCGACGTCGTCCCGGGGAGGATCGTCGGTTTTCTCGGGCCAAACGGCGCCGGCAAGACGACCGCCATGCGATGCATCTTTGGCCTGGTTCGCCCTGACGCCGGGGAGGTCCGATGGAACGGGGCACCGGTCGGAGACCGCGACTATCTGCGCTTCGGGTATATGCCGGAAGAGCGCGGGCTGTATCCGAAGATGAAGATCCGAGAGCAACTCGTCTACTTTGCTCGACTGTCCGGAGTGAGCGCCTCGCACGCGGCGATCTCGGCCGATCGGTGGCTCGACCGTCTCGGGCTTGCCGACCGTGCCCAGTCGAAACTCGAAGAGCTTTCTCACGGGAATCAACAACGGGTGCAACTGGCCGTTTCGCTTGTGCACGACCCGATGGTCGCAGTCCTGGATGAGCCGTTCTCGGGTCTCGATCCGATCGGGGTCGAAGCCATGGCGCGCACGCTGCGCGATCTCGCAGAGGCGGGCGCAGGAATCGTGTTCTCGAGTCATCAACTCGATCTCGTTCAGGACGTATGTCAGGACGTCGTGATCATCAACGAGGGCAGAGTGGTCCTGTCCGGCGAACTCGCCGAACTGCGTGACGGTTCCGAGCAGCGCCATCTGGCGGTCACCGTCGAGGGCAAGCCCTGGGCTCCCGATCTTCCCGGTGTCGAATCGGTCGGTTCGAACGGCGACCGATACCTCATTCGGGCGGAGACCGACATCGGTGCGCTCTTGGAGCAGGCGCGGCGAGATGGAGAGGTTACGAGTTTCACCTTCGAGCCACCGAGCTTGTCTGACCTGTTCAGAGGGGCCGTGCGGCAATGAGTGCGCTGCGGCAAGTGCTGCTGGTTGCATGGCGAGACTTCTTTCAGCGCGTCCGCAGCAAGGCTTTCCTGGTGTCCATGCTCATCATCGTTGCGCTGGTGGCAGGCGTCGGACCGCTCATGACGCTCGAGGGCAAGACACCACAGCCGTACACGATCGGTGTGGTTGGTGCGGTTCCCAACGATCTGGAGCTGGCGCTCGATACGGCTGCCTCGGCGTTTGATCGGAAGGCGAAGATCGTGACTTTCGACAGCGTGGATGCCGGTGATGTCGCTCTGACCGACGGTCACGCCGATGTCGTGCTGGTGAACGGCACCGAGCTCGTGTGGAAAGAGGCGCCGAGGCCGCAACTGGAAGCCATCGTCACTTCCGCGGTCCAGGGTTTGGAGCGGCAGCGGACGGTTGCCGAACTCGGTCTCAGTGACGAGGAAGCCGCACGACTCCTCCATCCCACTCCGCTGCAGACACGCTCTTTGACCGAACCCGATCCGAGTGCGGGACCGCGAAGGATCGCCGGCTACGTCGGGTCGATCCTGCTGTACATCTCGATCCTCATGTTCGGACAATTCGTGATGCTCGGCGTGATGGAAGAGAAGCAGTCGAGGGTCGTCGAGGTCGTGTTGTCACGGACACGCCCAAGCCGGCTGCTGGCAGGCAAGGTGCTGGGGATCGGCACACTGGGTTTCCTGCAGCTGGTCGTGCTGGGCGGCGCCGCGCTGCTCACGCTGAGTGCGACGCACGCCGTCAACGTCGATCTGGGCGGGATCGGGTTGCGAATCGCCGGCGCCGTGCTGTTCTGGTACTTGCTCGGCTACACGTTGTTCGCCGTTGTCTACGCCGCCCTCGGGGCGACGATCTCACGTCAGGAAGACGCACAGGGAGTCGGCATGATTCCGATGCTCGGCATTCTGCCCGGATTCATCCTCTCGATTGTCGCCCTCGACGATCCGAACGGAATGCTGCCTCACCTCGGTTCGATCATTCCGCCGTTTTCTCCGTTCGTGATGCCGATCCGCATGACCGTCACGTCGGTTCCTCTCTGGGAGGTCGCGTTGTCGATAGCGCTCATCCTCGCGGCGACCTATTGGGTGCTGCGCCTGGGTGCGCGTGTCTACGAGGGATCGATCCTGCGGATCGGGGCGAAGACGCGACTGCGCGATGCGCTGAAGGCCGATTCCGAAGCCTAGAACCTCTGAACCCAGGGCTCGTAGGGGTCGCCACGACCCCTACGAGCCCTGGGTTCAACGAGGTCTACTGTTGGGACGACAAAGGAGGCGCCTGTGAGCGAGAAGGTCGGGTTCATCGGAATGGGAATCATGGGCGCGGGGATGGCCCGCAACCTCATCGAGAAGGGCTTCGACGTCACCGTCTGGAACCGGACGTCGAGTCGGATGGAACCACTGATAGACGCGGGAGCATCTTCCGCGGAATCTCCAGCGGACGTTGCCCGACGATGTGAAACCGTCGTGATCTGCGTCTCCGACACGCCCGACGTGCAGGAGGTCGTCCTCGGCGAACGGGGCGTGCTCGAGGGGGTTCGGCCGGGATCTCTGGTGATCGACCACTCGACGATCAGCCCCTCCGCAACCGTGGAACTCGCCAAGGCGGTCGAGGAACGGCAGGCGCATTGGCTCGATGCACCGATCAGCGGAGGAAGCGAGGGGGCGGCGCGTGGGACCCTCGCGATCATGATCGGGGGCGACGATGCCCAGGTGGAGCGCGCTCGTCACCTCATGGAAGCGTATGCAACGACGATCACGCATGTGGGTGGTCAGGGTGCAGGCCAGATGGTCAAACTCGTCAACCAGATTCTCGTCGTGATCAACGGGTTGGCCGTCGGGGAGGCGCTGCTGTTCGCACAGGCCGCGGGTCTGGACCTGACCAGGACGCTGAAGGCGGTCGAGGGAGGCAGCGCCGGCTCGTGGATGCTGTCGAACCGGGGCCCACAAATGATCGACCGGGACTGGCGTCCCGGTTTCACGATCGATCTGCAACAGAAGGATCTGCGTCTGGTTCTGGAAACTGCCGACGAGATCGGTGTCCCGGCGCCCACGACCGCACTCGTGTTCCAGATGTATCGGGCGTTGCAGCATCGGGGTCTCGGCGCCGAAGGGAATCACGCACTCGTCAAGGCACTCGAGCAGATGGCCGGGATCGCCGTCGGAGACGTCTGAGCCCGTTCTCGTCGATGCCGGCCACAACAGGTGCTGCCGGCATTGACGAGACGTCTCCGGGCGAGCTCCGGGCAGCCTCGTCACCGGTCCGGGCTCCGACCACCGAGACTCATGAGCGGTCGGTGGGCGCAATCCGCCAGGGTCGGCTCAGCGCAGGGCGTTCGGTAGCATCGGAAACGTTCGAGTGAGGAGACCGCATGGCGACCGCGTCCGGCTACTACCGACATCCGACCATCCACGGTGAACGCATCGTCTTCGTCAGTGAAGACGACCTGTGGGTCGTGGGAGACGACGGCGGCATCGCCCGGAGGCTTACGGCGAGCCCTGGAACGATCACGTTTCCCAGGTTCTCACAGGATGGTGTACAGGTGGCGTTCACCGCGCGAGACGAAGGCCACCCCGAGGCGTACGTCATGGACGCGGATGGTGGGCCGCTGCGTCGACTCACGTGGATGGGTTGCCTCACGCAGGTTGTCGGCTGGACTGCCGACGGTGAGAGGGTCATCGTCGCCTCGGACTTCCAGCAGCCATTCACCGGTGCCATGCAACTGCACACGGTTCCCTTGGACGGCCGGGCGACCAAGCCGATGAATGTGGGGGTGGCTCGCGCCATCGACTTTCAGCCGGGTGGCCCTGGTGTCGTGCTCGGGCGAAACACCTACGATCCGGCTCGCTGGAAACGGTACCGGGGTGGGACGGCGGGCACGTTGTGGGTCGACCGGCACGGTGACGGGACGTTCGTCAAGTTGATCGACCTTGCCGGGAACGTGGCATCACCGATGTGGGTCGGAAGCCGCATCTACTTCATCTCCGATCATGAAGGCGTGGGCAACCTGTACTCGTGTACGCCGACTGGACGGAATCTGCAGCGTCACACGGATCATGAGGACTTCTATGCGCGATTCGCGTCGACGGACGGACGGCGGATCGTCTACCACGCCGGAGCCGACCTTTGGCTCCATGACCTGCGCTCTGGCGACAACCGGCGTCTCGATGTCGACATCCCGGGTTCACGCAGCCACAGGAATCGCAAGTTCATTTCCCCAGGCGGCTACCTGGAGCGCATCGATTTGCATCCCAAAGGGCATTCTCTCGTGGCAACGGCCAGGGGCGCGGTGGCGTCCATGCCGTTGTGGGAAGGGGTGCCCGTGCGACACGGGACGACCTCGGCAGTCCGCTACCGGCTCGCTTCGTGGCTCCCGGACGGTGATCGTATCGTCGCCACGACCGATGAGCACGGCGACGAGGAACTGATCGTCTTCTCCGGCGCTGCATCGGCCGAAGTGCTGAAGATCGATGTGGGACGGCCGGACTCGTTGCTCGTCGCACCTGCAGGCGACGATCGGGCCGTGGTCACCAACCAACGCCAGGAAGTGCTCATTGTGGATCTCGCCTCCGGTGACGTCACGAACGTCTACCACAGCCCGTACGAGCGGATTCAGGGGACCGCGTGGTCGCCCGACGGGCGCTGGCTGGCATTCTCGGCTTTCGTGAGCAGTCGGGCCGCTTCGTTGTTCCTGTACGACACAGAGGAGGGAAAGCTCACGCAGGTCACGCGTCCGGATTTCGTGGACGTGCGTCCTTCGTTCGACCCGAACGGCAAGTTCCTGTACTTCATTTCCCTGCGTGTGTACGACCCGGTCTACGACAGCCTGTACTTCGATCTCGGCTTTCCGAAGGGGATGCGCCCCCACCTGATCACCCTGTCCGCATCGGACGTCTCGCCGTTCTCGGCAGCGACGAGACCGCCGCGCGCCCCCGGAGAGGCCAACGGGGCCGAAACTCCCAAGGGCGCCAAGCCCGACAAGGAGGCGGGCCCGGTGTCGGTGACGGTCGATCTGCCCGGGATCGAAGATCGCGTGGTCGCCTTTCCGGTACCCGAAGGCCGGTATCAACGTGTCCACGGTGCCGAACAGAAGGTCATGTTCTCTTCCCGTCCCATCGAGGGCAGTCTCGATTCCCGCTGGAGCGACACGGAGGAGGAGCCCAAGAGCAAGCTCGAGGCCTACGACTTCAAACAGGACAAGGTCGAGACGGTGATGGAAGGAATCTCCGACTTCTCGGTCTCGGCCGATGGAAAGGTGTTGGGTATCCGGGTGGCCAGGAAGCTGCGGGTCGTTCCCGTGTCGTTCAAAGATGCCGATGCAAAGTCTGCCGAACCGGGTAGAGAGTCCGGGTGGGTGAACTTGGACCGGATTCGTCTCGAGGTCGTGCCAGGCGACGAGTGGCAGCAGATGTTCCGAGAGGCGTGGCGTCTCCAGCGAGACCAGTTCTGGCGTCCCAACATGTCGGGAGTCGACTGGGAGGCCGTTGCGAGGAGGTATCTGCCGCTGGTCGACCGGGTGGGCTCTCGGGCCGAGTTCTCCGACCTCATGTGGGAGATGCAGGGCGAGTTGGGGACGTCGCACGCCTACGAGCTTGGAGGCGACTACAAGCCGGAGCCGCGGTGGCTCCAGGGTTTCCTCGGTGCAGACCTCAGTTTCGATGGAAGAGCATGGAAGGTCGAGCGAATACCGCGCGGCGACTCCTGGCGGTCCGATGCCGCTTCGCCCCTGTCTGCTCCCGGCCTCGACATCAAGGTGGGCGATCGGCTCGTCGCCATCGAAGGCACGACGGTCGGCACTCGAACGTCGCCGTACGCTGCGCTGGTGGATCGGGCGGGCAGGCCCGTCGCGTTGACGGTTCGCCGTGGGCGCCGCAAGCCTCGTACGGTGATCGTCGAGACGTTGCAGGACGAATTCGGGCTGCGATACCGCGACTGGGTCGAAGCCAATCGGGAGAGGATCCACGCCGAGACGGATGGACGAGTCGGCTATGTCCACATCCCGGACATGGGGCCGCGTGGCTACGCGGAATTCCACCGGTACTACGGCATCGAGGTCGACCATGAGGGGCTGATCATCGACGTACGGAACAACCGAGGAGGTCATGTCTCACAACTGCTCCTGGAGAAGTTGCGCCGTCGCCGGATCGGGTATGACTTCACGCGGTATGGGCGACCGGAGTCCTACCCGGTGGATGCGCCGATGGGGCCGATGGTTGCGCTCACCGACGAGCATTCCGGATCGGACGGCGACATCTTCAGTCACTCCTTCAAACTCTTCGGTCTGGGACCGCTGATCGGGAAACGAACGTGGGGTGGGGTCGTCGGCATCTTTCCCAGGCACGCGCTCGTCGACGGGACGATCACGACGCAGCCCGAGTTCTCCTTCTGGTTTGAAGACGTGGGCTGGGGTGTCGAGAACTACGGAACCGATCCGGACATCGAGGTGGAGATCACGCCGCAGGATCACGCCGCAGGAAGAGATCCACAACTCGATCGTGCGATCGAAGAGATCCTCGAGATCATCGAGGAGCAGCAACCAGGCTTGCCTGTGGTTCCCGAGCCACCATCCCGACGCACGTCTGGGCTACCACACTGAACATGGACGAATACGACCCTCGTGTGCTGGGAGCGGCGATCCGGGCGGCTCGCAAGGCGTTGAGAGACCTCGACGAGGATCAGATCCTCCCTTCACTGCGCCGGGTCGCTGCGTCCACCGCCCGTCTGTTGCCACCGCCACTCGCCCGATCGTTGCTTCGGGACCTCGACAGGTTCGCGTGGCTACGGGACAAGGCCGTCGGGGCATGGCCGAAGATCGAAGAGGCGGCAGACGAGGATGCCGCCTCTGCCGCGTTTCTGTTGCGACCCGAAGGATGGGAGCAGGTCGTCGAGGCTGCTGTCGCGGCGCGGTCTCACCGGGATCTCGTCGGCTGTGTCGAGCGCCTCGAGGCGCGGACGCGTGACCTGGAGCAGCAGCTCGGCGTGGAACGTGAGCGGGCGGACAAGGCTCGCGCCGGCGCGGCGGAGGCCGAGCGGCGTGCGAGGCGTCGAAGTCACGAGATCTCCGAACGGGTGCAAGAGGCCCGACAGGCGGAACGGCTCGAGAGACTGGCGGCGGAGTCGCGGGTGGCTGCATTGGAGCGAGATATCGAGCAGGCGATCGGGGATCTGGCCGAGGCCGATGGCAGAGTGGCGTTCTTGCGCGACGAGCTGCGGCGTGCACGGCGGGCTTCGAGTGCCTCGATTGCCACGCGCGCTCCTGACGTGTGGTCGATACGGGACCCGGTCGCGTTGGCTTCGTTGCTCGATCAGATCGTGGCTTCGGCTCGGGCCGATCCGGCTCCGATGCAGGCGCCCGAGGTTGGCCCTTCGCCGCCTCTGACGCTGCCTGCGGGTGTCCGGCCGGACGACGGAGTGGCGATCGAGTGGTTGTTGGGTCAACAGGAACCGTTCGTGATGATCGTGGACGGGTACAACCTGTCGCATCAGTGGCCTGAACCGCTGACTCGTGAGGACATCAACCACCGTCTCGCCCGCGTGCGCCGGCTGGCCGTGGCACCGGTGAGGCTGCTGGTCATCTACGATTCGACGCTGTCGGGCGGTGAGGAGAGTGGGCTCGGTCCCGGAGGGATCGAGGTTCGCTTCACCGACGAAGGAACGATCGCCGACGACGAGATCATGTGGCTGAGCGGGACGGTCGACGGGAACGTGGTGGTCGTGAGCTCGGACAGAGAAGTCAGAGAGGGCTGTCCGCGGGCGCTTTGTCTGTGGAGCCAGGCCCTGAAGGAGTGGCTCTCCCCGCCCACATAGCCGACGGCTCGACCCTTCTTGCATGCGTTGGTCGGTGATGCTGCGGTGCACGCGCGTGAACGGATGATGGGTTGCCTGGTTCGCCGTCAGAGACGTGTCGACCCGTCCCCGTTTTCTGTCACACCCGGTTCGTATGCTGATCACAGATGGACTGGAGGTATCGAAGCCATGAAGATCAGTTGTGATGAATGCACGATGCAGCACTCGACGGCATGTGCCGACTGTGTGGTGACCTACCTGCTGCGCGAGGCGGCAGGACCGTTGGAACTGGGTGGGGACGAGGCGGAAGCCCTTGGGCAGATGGCGTCGGTGGGGCTGCTTCCTCCGCTTCGCCTGGTACGTCGCGAAGGGACCTGCCGAATGATCCCGTCGGGGGCGTCGACGTCGGTCGAAGGCCGCGCGGTACTCGCCGACTGAGACTTGCGTGATCCGGGAGATCCGTTCGGCGGGCGGATCGCCCTCTGGCGGTCGGCATCGAGCCACCGGCAAGAGCCGTGACGCTCGTACCCGGGGGGCCGGGGCAGGTTGCGATGGTGAATGCGAAGTGCCCCGTGCCAAGTGCCCGGCACGAGATGCGCCGACCGAAGCGAGGTTCCTATGCTCAGAGGATGACCGATCGGGTGGCCCAGGACCTGCGAGCCATCGCCGTGGCCAAAGGGTTGAGCGGGTTCGGCATCTGCACGGCCGAGCCGTTCGAAGACGTGCGTTGTTCCATCGAAGCGCGTAAGGCCGATGGAATGGCCGGACGGTTGACATTTACGTTCGTCAACCCGGAACGGTCCACAGACGTACGATTCAGTTTTCCGTGGGCGCAGCGGCTCGTCGTCGGTGCTGCTGCCTATGTGGCCGAAAGTGGAAGCCCTCCCCCGCGAAGGGCACGCGAAGGCAGGATTGCGCGCTTCGCCACGCGAGACGCCTACGCGCCGCTTCGGCAGGCCCTCGGCGGCATCGCAGAGCATCTGAGGGCAGAGGGGCATGAGGCCGAAGTCCTTGTGGACGACAACCGTCTCGTGGACCGTGCCCCGGTGGTACGGGCCGGCGTCGGTTGGTGGGGCAAGAACACGATGGTGCTCGCTCCCGGTGTGGGCCCATGGCTCTTGCTCGGGACGGTGGTGACCGACGCTCCGCTGGAAACGACAGAAGGGGAGTTCAGGACCTGCGGGAGTTGCAGTGCGTGTCTGTCGGCGTGTCCGACAGGTGCGCTCTCGAGCCCGGGCGTGCTCGACGCACGCCGCTGTCTGGCTGCGATCCTTCAGGCACCCGGCGTGATCCCGAGAGATCTCCGGAAACCGATGGGGGATCGTATCTACGGCTGCGACGATTGCTCGGAGGCATGCCCGCCCGGTCGCAGGCATCTGCGCGATGCGGGTGTATCGCGGGCGGGAATCGTCGACCTCCCGGCCATCTTGAGAAGCTCCGATCGCACGATCCTGGATCGATACGGACACTTCTACATTCCGCGCCGTCAGGCTCGCTATCTTCGGCGCAACGCTCTCGTTGCCATCGGCAACACCGGGGACGCATCTTTCGTGAACCTGCTGGCAGGCTATGTGGCACATCCGGATTGGATTCTTCGCCTCCACAGCGCCTGGGCACTCGGTCGAATCGGAGGTCCGTTCGCGATCGCCGTGTTGAGAGCGGCTCAGCAACAGGAGGTTCATGGCAAGGTCCAGGAGGAGATCGTGCTCAGTCTCCGAGACCTGGGTGGGCGCGACCAGGTACGCTGAACTGGATGCCCAGACACGTGATCTGTCCGAACTGCGGAGCTCGCAACACCGTGGGAGCGTTGTGGTGCGGACAGTGCTACCGGCCGTTCGCTCAGGAGACCGAGGGAGCGGATGCGGAGCACCCCGAACCTGACATCATCGCGACCGCGCAAGGGCAGATCGCGATGGACCTGCCCCTTCCCGAGACGCCGCGCCTCGGTGGGGGAGCGTGGACATGTCCGGTGTGCGGAGTCGGCAACCCGCTCGCCGACTCGTACTGCGCGGCGTGCGGAAGTTCGATCTTTGAAGCGTTCAAGACAGAGGAACAACAATCGGTGGACGCTCGCGGCGCCGTGTTGCGCGGCCTTTTGCTTCCGGGGCTGGGACACGCGTATGCCGGCCAGGCTCTCCTCGGTGTGTCGGTGGGAGCGCTCGTCGCGATGAGCCTCCTCTTGGGCGTAATGCTCATCACTCACGACGTCCTCTTCGCCGGGATCCTGTTCGTTGTCGTCGGGGTGGGGGTGTGGGGGATCGGTGTGCTCGATGCCTTTCGGTGGGCCCGGGGCGAGACCCACGGAATCATGCTTCGGCCGCGTGTGCTCACCGCGCTCGTCGGCGCCGTGCTGCTGGTGCTCATCATCGTGATGGTCTCGGCACAAGGGACGCAGCGATGAGATCGGCGTACGGTGTCGCTCTCATAGTGGGGCTGATCGCACTGATTGCATGGGTGATCGCGGTTGCTGCGTCTCGGACCGACGCCGGCAATCCGGAGCAGCGATTCGGCTTGTTGGGCCGGCGCGTTGTCGGTGCGCTGATCGCGTTCGGGATGGGGGGTCTGTCGGCGGCCTACGGGGGTTGGCCTGCATGGGCGGCGATCGTTGCTGCGTTCGTCGCGGCAGGAGCGGCGATCTGGTACGTCGGAACGGTGTGATGTTGCTCGTGTCCGATGTCCATGGGGCCTTCTCGGCGCTCGCGCGTGTGGCGCGGAGTGGCGAGCCCCTGCTCGTTCTCGGTGACTTCATCAACTTCATCGACTACCGCACCAACGAGGGGATTCTCGCCGATGTACTCGGAACGGCCTTCGTCCAGCAGGTGTCTCGGTACAGGGCGGACGGTGACTATGCGGCGTCGAGGCGTTTGTGGAAGGAACGGTTCGGGGGAGATGCAACGCAGGTTCGTGAAGCGATTACGCGAGCAGTCGACGTTCAGTATGCGGCGGTCAGGGCCGCCCTGGAGGGTACCGAAGCCTATGCGACCTACGGCAACGTCGACTGGCCGGGGCTGCTTCGGCGCTCGCTTCCCGACGGTGTGCAGTTCGTAGATGGTGAAGCGATCGAGATCGAGGGTGTCACGGTCGGTATGGTCGGTGGTGGGTCTCCGACGCCGCTGGGTGTGCCAGGAGAGGTGTCCGAGGGCGAGTTGGCTCGCAAGCTGGACGGACTCGGTCCGGTCGACGTGCTGTGCACACACCTTCCGCCGGCCATTCCCTCCTTGCATCGTGACGTTATCACCGGTCGGCTGGAAGGTGGTTCACGGGCGGTGCTCGACTATCTGCGCACCAGTCGGCCGACACATCATTACTTCGGTGACATCCATCAGCCGCAGGCGGCGCGCTGGAGGGTCGGCGGTACGATTTGCGTGAACGTCGGGTATTTCCGAGCGACGCGACGTCCGGTGCGACACGACGTTTCGTGAGCCCGACGGTGGGCTACCCTTGGATAACGAAGAGGAGCGAGAATGAGCGAAGGTACGGTCCAGAGCATCGAGATTCCTGCGCCTGCCGGGGAGATCTTCGACGTGCTCGCCGACCTCGAGCGTTATCCCGAATGGATCACCGCGATGCGGTCGGTGGTCGTCCTCGAGCGAGATCCCGACGGCCTTCCCGCTCGAGCGGAGTTCGAGGTCGACGCGATGGTCAAAGTCATTACCTATGTGCTCAACTACACCTTCGAGCGTCCCCACGTGATGTCCTGGGTGGCCGAGCCGGGTGACGACATTCGGGAAATGGTCGGTTCGTACGAACTCAACGACATCGAGGGGGGCGGGACGGACGTGATCTATGCGTTGCGTGTCGATTACGGTTTCCCACTTCCAGGTTTTCTCCGGCGTCAGGCCGAAAAGCAGCTTGTTTCGACAGCGCTGCGCGGGTTGCGAAAGCGGGTGCGGCAAGTCGGGGAGGACTGATGCGGATCCTCCTCGTGACCGGTAAGGGTGGCGTCGGCAAGACAACGATCTCGGCGGCGACCGCCCTGAAGGCAACCGACCTGGGGTACCGGTCGCTGGTGGTCTCCACGGATCCGGCGCACAGCCTCTCCGACGCGTTTGCGCTTCCTCTTGGAGATGAACCGCGCGAAATCGTCCCCGGCCTCCACGCCCAGCAGATCGACACACAGAAGCGGCTCGAATCCTATTGGGGGGAGATTCGCAATCAGCTGATGGCCATCCTCGACTGGGGCGGTGTGCGCGGTATCGAGGCCGAGGAATTCCTCGTGTTCCCCGGTATGGATGAGCTGTTTGCACTCATCGAGGTTCGGGCCCAGGCGATCTCCGGACGGTATGACCTCGTCGTCGTCGACTGTGCGCCGACGGCCGAGACCCTGCGACTGCTGTCCCTTCCGGAGGTCCTGTCCTGGTACTTCGACAAGATCTTCTTCACCCAACGCCGGCTCATGCGGGCTGCAAGGCCCGTCCTGAGCCGTGTGACCGACCTTCCGCTGCCAGGCGAGAAAGTCTACGACGCGGCAGAGAATGTGTTCACGAGTATCGAGAAGGCACGAACATTGCTGCTCGACCCGAAGGTCACGACTGCGAGGTTGGTGGTGAACCCGGAGCGTATGGTCGTGAACGAGGCTCGGAGGACCTATACATACCTGACCCTGTTCGGCTACGCGGTCGATGGGGTCGTGGTCAACAGGGTTCTTCCCGACGCCGTGAACGATCCGTACTTCGAACGGTGGCGAGAGATTCAGGCCGAACATCTCGAGCGAATCGACGAGTCGTTCGCGGACGTGCCGGTGCTCCGACTTCGACTCTTCGACGACGAGATGGTGGGGGAGGAGCGCCTGCGGGCACTCGGGGAGGAACTGTACGGGGACACGGACCCGATCACATCGTACGTGGGAAACCGTCCGTTCCGTGTGGTCGAGCACGAAAAGGAAGTGCGTCTCGAGCTCTCTTTGCCCTTCGCGACGAGCGAGGACATCGACGTCATGCGTGACGGTCACGAGGTGTACGTGACCGTCGGCCCGTACCGGCGCTCGTTTGTCCTCCCCGATTCGCTCCAGCGTCGGGAGATCGCCGGGGCCAAGCTCTCCCAAGGTGTCCTGACGATCGAGTTCGTGGAGCGCTAGGAGACGGCTGAGCACTCCATCGGACACATCTCGACGGCCGTGCATCTTTGACCGACGCAGACCAACCTGATCGTGTCATCGAATCGGCCCGGCGGGAGCCGTATCGACCCGAGGTTGTGATACGAAGTACCGGGCAGGGCGAGCGAGGCAAGCCAAGACGCGGCGATGGCCCGACGAGTGCCGGGCCATCGGTGTGCTGTCGCCGTGTCAGTCTGCGATGTCGACCTTGACCTTCTTGGGGAGAACTTCCGGGCGCTTGGGAATGGAGATCTCCAAGATGCCGTCGCGGTAGGCGGCACTGATCTTGTCGGCGTCGTACTCGTCCGGCAGGTAGATGGCCCGTTGGAACTCACCGTGAGCAATCTCCCTGCGATGATATCCCTTGCCCTCTTCCTCCTGGTCGAAAGAGCGGGAACCGGAAATCACCAACTCGGAGTTCTCGATGGTGACGTCGATATCTTCGGAGCGCATTCCGGGCAGCTCGGTTCGGACGATGAGAGCGTCTTCGCGATCGAAGACGTCGACTCGGGGAATCCACGGCCGGTCGACCGGTGTGCCGAATCCCTCGAAGAACTGGTCCAGGTCCCTTGCGACGCTGAACGGATCATAACGGAGCAGAGCACGCATGACGTTTCTCCTCTCTGTAGGTGCTCAGTAAATCTAACAACAGAATAGTCAGATTCCATTCCAAGTGCAACTAGAGATATGTCTTGGCGGCAAGGCATCCTGCTCGTGTGTGGGCCATCGGTAGGATAGATTCATGGCGGTAATCGGTATCGACCTGGGCGGCACGAAGATGTCGGGCGGTGTCGTCTCGGCGGATGGAAGCGTGGCGCACAGGGTCGAACGTTCGCGGCCTCGGGACTCCGCGGGAATGGTCGAGGATCCCAAAGCACTCGTGCGGCAATTGATCACGCCAGAGATCCGTGGGATCGGCCTGGGGGTTGCCGGGCTCGTGACGGCGGATGGGATCATGGAATGGGGTCCGAACGTTGTCGGCAGACGCATCGCGTTTCGGAGGATCCTGCACGAGGAGTTCTCTCTTCCTGTCATCGTCGACAACGACGCCAATTTCGCCGCGCTCGCGGAGGCGACGCTCGGAGCCGGAGTGGGCCATCGCTCGGTTCTGATGGCGACGCTCGGAACGGGGATGGGTGGAGGATTGGTCATCGATGGCGAGGTGTATCGCGGCAGAGGGTTCGCCGGTGAGATCGGCCATGTCGTCGTGGACGTCGGTGGGCCACTGTGCACGTGCGGTCGGCAGGGTTGCTGGGAGACGTTTGCCTCCGGGCGGCGACTCGATCAAATGGCACGAGATGCCGTCGCAGCGGATCCCCACGGAAGAATCGGCAAGCTTGCCGCGGGGGCGATACCCGACGGGCGCCACCTCACCCAGGCTGCGATCGACGGGGATGCGGAGGCGCGTGGGCTCGTTGCAGAAGTCGGCGGATGGCTTGGCGTGGGGCTCGCCAATCTGATCGCCGTGCTCGATCCCGACGTGGTTGTGGTGGGCGGCGGTGTTTCGCGTCTCGGAGAGATCCTCCTCCGGCCCGCACAGCGTGCCATTGCTGCAACACTGGAAGGGTACGATGTACGCGCGCCGACTCCGGTCGTGGCGGCTGCTTTCGGCGAGGATTCGGCACTGGTGGGCGCAGGCCTGGCGGCCGCGAAGGAGTCCGATGTCTGACACTCTGTATCCCGACGAGGTCATCGGGCCCGACGGTGCCCGATCCGGTGGCGCTCACCGCCCGCTCAAGGAGGCGATGCTGGCGCTTCCGAACATGGTCAAGCTCGTCGGCCGGCTGGTTCGTGACCCGAGGGTCCCCGCTCGGAGCAAGGCGTTCGCCATTCTCGCCGCGGGGTACGTACTGTCGCCCATTGATCTGGTACCCGACTTCATTCCGTTTCTCGGCCAGTCCGACGATGCTCTTGTCGTGATTCTGGCTCTACACCGGCTGATTCGTTCGGCGGGAGAAGACATCGTACTGGAACACTGGGATGGCTCCCAGGACGTGCTTGCCATCGTCGAGAACGTCGTGGACCTTGCTGCGGGCCTGGTTCCGGCGAGGCTGTCCTGGTTGGCACGGCGGCTCGGTTGAGGATCCCGGTCTCCGTCACGCTTCCACAATTCACGGGTGACCCGGATACGGTGCCGGCGGCTGCGGTGCGCGCCGAATCGCTCGGGTTCGACGGGGTCTTCCTCTTCGACCACCTCTTTCCCCTCGACGACAGGGATCGACCGATAGTCGAGTCGTTCGTTGTGCTTGGATCGGTGGTCGCGGCGACACATGAAATCCGGGTCGGCACCCTGGTCCTGCGCGCTCCGATGAGGAATCCGGAGGCTGCCGCTCGAGCGGTCCTGACGGCCCAGGCACTCGGTGGAGGAAGAGTCACGTGCGGTCTCGGCACCGGTGATTCTCTTTCTCGTCCCGAGTTCGATGCGTACGGGATCACTTTTGGAAGTGTCGAAGAGCGTCTTTCCATGGTGAGCGAGACGATCGAAGCGATTCGTCGGCGTGAGCTGCCGGTCTCGGATCGGGTGCCGATCTGGGTTGGGGGCACGTCACGAGCCGTTCAGGACCTTGCCGCTCGATCGGCCGACGGCTGGAACGTGTGGGCGGCGGAAGCCGATTGGCTCGCCAGGCGCCGTCACGATGCGCCGGTTGCGGGAACGATCAGTTGGGGCGGTCAGGTTCTGCTTGCCCGCGACGATGCGGATCTCGCGGATGCCGTCGCTCGGCGTGGATCGACCAGGGGAGTGATGACCGGAACGGTTGCATCCCTTCCCGGGAAGCTTCGGCGACTTGCCGATGCAGGGATCGACGAGTTCGTGCTCTCCCTCCTTGGCAACACGTGGGATCTGTTTGCGGCCGAAGTACTCCCTCTCCTCTGAGTCGCGAGTTGCCTCACCGGTAACCCCCGTACCGGGTACGTGTCAACTACCCTGCCGGAAACGGAGGTCAAGGTGCAGTTCCGGCGTATTGAGAATCTACCGCCCTATGTGTTCGCAGAGGTCGATGCCGCGAAGCGGGAAGCGCGTCGCGCCGGTGTGGATGTCATCGACCTCGGATTCGGGAATCCGGACATTCCATCGCCACCGATCGCCGTCGCCAAGCTGGTCGAAGCGGCCCAGAACCCGAGGAATCACCGGTACTCCGCATCACGCGGCATTCCCAACCTGCGCAAGGCGGTCGCAGCCCGATACCGGCGGCGATTCGACGTCGAGATCGATCCCGAAACCGAGGTCATCACGACTATCGGTGCGAAGGAGGGTCTGGCCCACCTCATGTGGGCGCTCGTGCAGCCGGGAGATGTGGCCCTCGTGCCCGAGCCCAGCTATCCGATTCACATCTACGCAGCCGTGCTGGCAGGTGCAGATGTGCGACGTGTCCCGCTGGGACTGGGGGAGGACTTCTTCGGCCGTCTCGCCACCGTCTTCTCCGACAGCTGGCCCCGACCGCGGGTCATCCTCACCTCGTTCCCCCACAACCCGACGACCTCCTGCGTAGATCTGAGCTTCTTCGAGCGACTCGTCGCCTTCGCCAAAGAGAATGAAGTGATGCTCGTCCACGACTTCGCATATGCAGATATCTCGTTCGATGGATACGTGCCTCCGAGTCTCCTCGAGGTGCCGGGTGCCAAAGACGTCGGCGTGGAGCTCTACACGATGACGAAGGGACATTCGATGGCGGGATGGCGTATCGGCTTCGCCGTCGGCAACAGGGAGATGATTGCTGCGCTGGCGAAGCTCAAGTCGTATCTCGACTACGGCACGTTTCAGCCGATCCAGATCGCATCGATCGTCGCTCTCAACGAAGGCGACAGCTATGTAGCCGAGGTGCGCGACATCTACCGGACACGCAGGGACGCGTTGATCGACGGACTTGCGAGGGCTGGATGGGAGATTCCCCGCCCTCAGGGGACGATGTTTGCCTGGGCCCCCCTTCCGTCCGGATTCGAAGACCTGGGATCGCTCGCGTTCGCCTTCGAACTGCTCGAGGAGGCGAAGGTGGCGGTCAGCCCCGGTGTGGGGTTTGGGCCCCACGGCGAGGGTTTCGTACGTTTCGCCCTCGTCGAGAACGAGCATCGCATCCGCCAGGCGGTGCGGGGGATCAAGCGGTTTCTGGAGCGATAGCGCTTCACCTGCCATCACCTGCGGTATCGCCGGCTGATGCACGGCCCGGATCTCGAAAGTGCCGAGGGTTTCGGTTGACGTGCCGCCTGCCGGCTCCCGGTTGCCCACCGGAACCGCGACGCTCGCCCTGCGGTACCGGGGTCCAGGTGAGGCCGGGGCGCCGGGTACCGAACACCAAGTCCGTGAGAGCCTTGTGGCAGGGCTAGTGCTGCCTGCTCAGCGGAAGATAGGCGTTGGTCGCATACTCCTTGACCATGCGGTCCGACGAGAAGGCGACCACGGTGGAACGTATCGCTTCTCGCATCATGGCGACCCAGCCGTGAGGGATCCCATCGTCTTGCCGGTCGTAGTACTTGGGGACGACTTCGTCCTGCAACGTCCGATAGAGGGCGATGGCGTCTTCGTTGTCCTGGGCGGCGTGATCACCGTTACCCCACTCGAGGCCGAACGCCCAACCGTTCTTCCCGTTGTGGCCTTCCAACCACCAGCCATCGAGGATGGAGAGGTTCAGTCCTCCGTTGATCGCTGATTTCATCCCGGACGTGCCGGAGGCCTCGAGCGGCGGTCGGGGGTTGTTCAGCCAGACATCGACTCCTTGAACGAGGTATCTGGCCATTCGCATGTTGTAGTTCTCGAGGAAGTGCACGTGGCCGCCCAGTTCGGGAGTTCGCGACAATTCGACGATGCGGCGAATCAGTCCTTGACCGTTCTGGTCGGCCGGGTGTGCCTTGCCGGCAAAGAGGATTTGTACCGGCCGGTCGGGGTTCGTGAGAATCGCCTGGAGCCAGGGCATGTTGTGGAACAGGAGCAGGGCTCTCTTGTACGTGGCAAACCTCCGGGCGAAACCGATGGTGAGGCGGTCCGGAGCGAGGATATTCGCGACGGCGCGCAAGGCGTCCGGGGACGCTCCCTGCCGCGCCTGCTGCTCCAAGATCCTGCCTCGAGCGAATCGAGAGAGGAGACGCTTCTCGCCGGCATGGATCTCCCACAGCCGTTGATCGGAGATCTCGTCGAGTCTGCTGATCGCCGAGGGATCGTCGATCAATGTGCGGTGCCACTGCGGGCCATAGATCTCGGTGAGGAGTCGCTGGTAGCCACGGCTGAGCCATGTGCTCGGATGGATTCCGTTGGTGATTGCTGCGGCACGTCCGGGAAGGAGGTGGGCCCAGTCACGCGAAACGATTTCGGCGTGACGTCGGCTCACGCCGTTGATGAACGAGGCGGACCGTATCGCAAGAGCCGTCATGTTGAAATGCTGCTCGTCACCCTCATGCGCGGCGCCCATTCCGGCGAGTTGTCCCATGTGGATGGACAGGCGGCGGGGCATGTCGCTCAAGTACTTCTCGACCAACGGGAAGTCGAAGACTTCGTTTCCTGCGGGCACCGGTGTGTGCAGAGTGAAGGACGTCGTCGCCTTGACCTTCTGCCGAGCCTGTTCCGGCGTGCTGCCGTCGGCGATCAGGCGGGCTGTTCGCTCCAGCACGCTGAGGGCGGCGTGACCCTCGTTGACATGCCATGTGGTTGGTTCGATTCCGAGCGCAGCCAGTGCCCGCACGGAGCCGATGCCCAGGATGTACTCCTGCACAAACCGCATCTCGCGGCCCCGAATGTACAGCGTGTGGGTGATCGGCCGATCTGCATCGTCGTTCTCTTGCAGGTCGGTGTCGAGCAACAGGATCGGTACGCGACCGACCTGGACCTTCCACACGCCGACCCTGATCTGTCGCCCAGGCAGATCGACATCGACTTTGAGCTGGCCTCCGGTCGGTCCGGCAACTTGCTGTGTCGGTAGGCGCACCGGGTCTACCACGGGATAGGTGTGCTGTTGGTCTCCGACGGCGTCGACTTCCTGGCGGAAGTACCCTCGCCGATAGAGGAGACCGCAGGCAACGAGCGGAACGCCGAGATCCGAGGCGGATTTCGTGTGGTCACCCGCCAGCACGCCCAGTCCACCCGAGTACGTGGGGAGCAGGTTGTCGACTCCGTATTCGGCACAGAGGTAGGCGATGGGTCCCGCCGAGCCAGGTTCCATCGAAGCCCACCACGTGTTCTCCGGACGCATGTACGCGTCGAAGCGGCGGATCAGCTCTTCATAGAGGTCCTGAAAGTCACTGCTTTCCTCCAGGTTTCGCCACGTGGAGCGGTCGACGGCTCCGAGAAGCTCGACCGGGTTCCGGTAGCGAGTCCACAGATCTGCGTCGATCATTCGCCAGAGGCGGCTGCCGCCCGACCATGTCCACCACATGTTGTATGCGAGGTCATAGAGTCGTGAAAACGCCGAGGGCAGCGGCAGTTCACCATCGGGCAGTACGGGGATCTGTACATTCGTCACAGCCCAGAGAGGATAGTCCTCTACGGCGCCGGAGTCTTCACAAGATGCCCGTCGCAGTCTGAGAGCCTGCCGAGCAGTGCACGGCGTGCCTCTTGGAGCCGGCGGCGGGGGATTGCCTGGCGAAATCACGGGCTCAAGTCCCGTCTTCGCTTCATCAGATTCTCCGCGTCGATGAGGCCTGCCGGTCGACGCGAGGTGTTACGTCCGGGCTCCGATGGCCGCCCCGCGGTTTGACATCAAAAGTCCATCGCGACACGAAACAGGAAGTACGCAGTAGGAAGCACGCGAGCGAAGCGGGCCGCCGATGTGCGCACCGCCGCCACCCGGCGGGTGTACTGTGCACCGCGAAACGGGAGGTTGGATGGCGTTTGTAGAGGGCATCGCGGATTTCCGATCCGATACGGTGACCAGGCCGACTGCGGAGATGCGTAGAGCGATGGCCGAGGCCGAGGTCGGAGACGACGTCTACGGAGAAGATCCGACCGTGAATGCGCTCGAGCAGGAAGCTGCAGCCGCAGTCGGGAAAGCGGCAGCGGTATTCACCCCGACGGGCAGTATGGCAAATCAATTGGCTTTGAACACACTCGTCCGGCCAGGGGACGAAGCACTCTGTGTGGCGAGCGCACACGTGCGCCAGTACGAAGTCGGGGCTGCTGCAGCCATCTCGGGGGTTCAGTTCAGAACGGTGGAGTCCTGTGACGGGGGCATTCTGCCCGAAGATGTCGAGGCCGCCGTTGCGGGCGCCGGCTACCACCTGCCTCGCGTGAGCCTCCTCGTCTGGGAGAACCCACTGACCTCGACGGGGGGTACCGTCGTTGCACTCGAGACCATGCGAGCGACCACCGCTACGGCGAGACGTCTCGGAATCCCCGTGCATCTGGACGGAGCGAGGATCTTCAATGCGGCGCTGGCGCTCGGTGTGGAAGCCACATCGATTGCCGCCGAGGCCGATACGGTGATGTTTTGCTTTTCCAAAGGGCTCGGCGCTCCCATCGGGTCGGTGCTCTGTGGTTCCGAGGATGTCATCGAAGAGGCGAGGTTTCGCCGTAAGCGTCTCGGTGGCGGTATGCGGCAGGTCGGCGTCATCGCAGCCGCAGCTCGGGTCGCGCTGCGTGACCGGGACCATCTCGAGGCCGATCACAGGCTGGCTCGTCGCCTCGGTGAGGAGATCGCAGAGCGGTTTCCCTCTTCGGTGAGAATGGAGCAGATCCAGACGAACATGGTGATCGTCGACAGTGAGGGCTTGCCGGTCGATGTCGACGCGCTGATCGGCAGCCTCGCCGACGTCGGTGTCCTTGTGGGAGAGATGTCTCCTGGGATCCTGCGTTTCGCGACACACCGGGATGTGGACGATCGAGATGTCGACCGGGTGCTCGGGGTGCTCGAAACCTTGCCTACGGAGTCCGGGTAACCGGAGTCCGTGCTGTCGGGTCTGAATCCCCGTGCGTTTCGCGATCCTCTTTCCGGGACAAGGCAGTCAGCGCGTCGGCATGGGCGCCGACCTGTTCGATGCGCGCCCCGACCTGCTCGGTGAAGCCGCCGATGAGATCCTTGGATGGTCGCTGAGAGATGTGTGCCTGAACGGCCCGGAAGAGGCCTTGACGAGAACCGATCGCGCCCAGGCGGCCCTGTTCGCTCTCGGCTATGCAATGTGGGCCGAGTTCTCGGCATGCCTCGACACCGCACCTGTGGCCGCTGCTGGGCACTCCCTGGGCGAATACACGGCACTCGCGGCCGCAGGAGCGTTCGACTATCGAACTGCGCTCCGCCTCGTCTCGATTCGCGGAGAGGCGATGGCCGCGGCTGCAGATCGGGAGCCGTCCGGGATGGCTGCGCTGATCGGCGTGGACGAAGAGAAGGCCGAAGCCATCAGTGCGGGTCGGAGAGCCGACGGTGGCCGGATGTGGGTCGCGAACATCAACGCTCCCGGTCAGATCGTTGTCGCAGGGGGTCGAGCGGACATCGACTGGATCGTGGCGAGGGGGCGGGATCTCGGTGTGCGGCGCGTCATTCCACTCAACGTCGCCGGTGCCTTCCACTCACCGTTCATGGCCACTGCCGCTTCTCGAGTGGGCGAAGCGTTGCGTGACGTCGCGATGGGACCGTTTTCGTTCCCGGTGTACGCAAATGTCACGGGACATCCCTACCCTGAGCGCCAAGTCGCCGATCTCCTTGAACGCCAGGTCGTCGAACCGGTGCGATTTGCCGAAGTGCTCAAGAACATGGATGTGGATGCCTTCGTTCATGTTGGACCGGGCGACGTAACCGCCGGGATGGCCAGGAAGACGGTGAAGGACGCCGTCGTGATGGTTGCCGGGGATACGACGAGCCTTGTAGCAATCGCACAACGACTGAGCGAGGAGCGATGACGAACGCCACGATCACCGGATGGGGAAGATGCGCCCCCCCGACCGTCCTTTCCAACAAAGATCTCGAGAAGCTCACCGACACGTCGGGCGAGTGGGTTATGACCCGCACCGGTATCGAAGAACGCAGGATCTCCCATGTTGGGACCTCCGATCTGGCGGCGGTTGCCTCATTTCGCGCTCTCGCTGCAGCAGGCCTTGAGCCGTCAGATCTGGATCTCATCGTCTTGGCCACATGCACGGGCGATTCGGTCATCCCCAGTCCGGCAACCCTGCTGCAGGCGAAGCTCAAGGCCGTCAACGCCGCGGCATTCGACCTGAATGCAGCATGCTCGGGTTGGATCTACGGCCTCGATGTCGCCACACAGATGATCCGGGGTGGAGGGCATCGCCGGGTGCTGCTCGTTGCCGCCGAGCGTCTGTCTCACTATCTCGACTTTACGAATCGCAGCACGGCCGTTCTCTTCGGTGACGGGGCAGGTGCCGTCATCCTGGAGCCGACCGAGGGTGAAGACGGCGTCCGCTCCGTCACCATCGGTTCGGACGGCGAAGCCGCAGGGTTGCTCTGTGTTCCAAACGTCGGGACATCGGGCGATCGCTACCAGGGGCCGGACAGGTCCGCCTACGGAGTCGTGATGGACGGTCCGGAGGTGTTCAAGCGAGCCGTCAAAGCGATGGGCGCCGCCGCGATCAAGGTCGTGAATGACGCAGGCCTCGATCTGGCGGATATCGATCTTCTCATCCCTCATCAGGCGAACATTCGGATCATCGACGCCACCGCCCGGCGGCTGAGACTCAAGCCCGGCCAGGTGTTCGTGAACATACAACGCTACGGCAACACATCCGCCGCGACGATTCCGATGGCGTTGACCGAGGCACTCGAGGGGGGCAACGTTCATCCGGGAGACAACCTGGTGTTTGCGGCTTTCGGTGCGGGACTGACCTGGGCGGCGGCGCTCGTCCGGTGGGGCGAACGTACGACGCCGCTCGGAACGAGCGACGCAGAGTTGCCACCGACCGATGCGGATGTCTTCTCACTGCTGGAGGGGAACGTTCGGTTTTTCGGAAATGGGGTCAGATCGTGAGCAGAGTCGCATTGGTCACCGGTGGATCTCGCGGCATCGGCCGAGCCATCGCCCTGCTACTCGCCGAGCGCGGGCATCGTGTTGCGGTCAATTACTCGAAGGGTGCCGAGGCTGCAGAGGGAGTCGTTGGCACCATCATCGAGCGTGGTGGAGACGCGTTGGCGGTACAGGCAGACGTGGGGTCCAACGACGCCGTCACTTCGATGTTCCAGCGCGTCGCCGATCGGCTGGGCCCGGTCGACGTGCTCGTCAACAACGCAGGCATAACCCGTGACGCGCTATTGCTCAGAATGAACGTCGACACGTGGGATGAGGTCATCCGGACCAACCTGACATCGGTGTACCTCTGCACCAAACATGCCCTCCGTTCCATGGTGCGAGCCCGGTGGGGTCGCGTCATCACGATCGGCTCGGTGGCGGGTCTTGCGGGGAACCCGGGCCAGGCCAACTACGCGGCCACAAAGGCGGCGATCGTCGGGTTCACGAAGTCTGTGGCCAAGGAGGTCGGATCCAGGGGGATCACGGTCAATGTGATCGCTCCGGGATTCGTGGAGACCGATCTGACTGCCGGTCTGCCGGAGGAGACGAAAGCGGCTGCCACGGCCTCCATTGCTCTCCGGAGATGGGGAACTCCGGCGGAGATCGCGTCTGCAGTCGGCTATCTTGCATCGGACGAAGCTTCGTACATCTCGGGTCACGTGCTCGTTGTGGACGGAGGGTTGGCTCTATGACAGAGAGGAAGAATCATGGATCGAGCGGAGATCGAGGTCAGGCTCAAGAACCTCCTCGTTTCGGAACTGGGAATCGACGAGACGAAGATCACGCCGGAGGCGAGATTCGAGACTGATCTCGAAGTCGACTCACTTGGTGTCGTCGAGCTGCTGATGGCTCTCGAAGATGAGTTCGGGGTCACGATTCCGGACGAGGATGCCGAAGGCATCGGGACCGTGAGCCAGGCCGTCGACGTGGTCATCGCCAAGCTCGGGGCCTGATCGACGTGCATGGTCTTGACCGGCGTGTTGTCGTTACCGGGTTGGGAGTCATCAGCCCCATCGGGAATACCGTGGAGGACTACTGGAGTGCCCTGCTCTCCGGAACGTCGGGCGTTGGACCGATCACGTTGTTTGATGCTTCGCAACTGCCTGTCCGATTCGCAGGCGAGGTCAAGAACTTCGACCCCGAGGAGTACATGGCCCGGCGCACGGCCCGGCGCATGGATCGATTCGACCAGTTTTTCTACGCTGCAACCACCCAGGCTCTCCTGGACGCGGGAATCGACTACTCCGACGACCCTGACTCCGGCACCCGGGCAGGTGTGGTGGTCGGTTCGGGCATCGGAGGGCTCATGTCGATGCAGGAAGGTATGGATACGATGCGGACTCGGGGTGCCGAGCGGATCTCTCCCTACCAGGTGACGAGAATGATCCCGAACATGGCTGCGGGAGACGTGTCGATCGGATTCGGGTTGCTGGGCCCCGTGACCTGCACGGTGACTGCCTGTGCTGCGTCCACAAACGCGATCGGTGACGCGGCCGAGATCATTCGGAGAGGTGCTGCCGACGTGATGGTGTCCGGTGGCGGCGAAGCCTCGATCTGCGAGTTCGGTATTGCTGCCTTCGCCCAGGCGAGGGCGGTGAGTACCCGCAACGAAGACCCGCAAGGAGCGTGTCGCCCCTTCGATGCGACTCGCGACGGGTTCGTGATGGCGGAAGGGGCCGGCTCCCTCATTCTCGAGGAACGTGAACATGCGCTGGCACGAGGAGCGCAGATCTACGCGGAGCTGCTCGGCTACGGGATGTCCTCCGACGCCTACCACATCACGCTGCCCCGCCCTGGTGGCGTGGGAGCAGCCCGAGCGATGCAGGCAGCCCTGGACGATGCCGAGATCGAGCCGTCACAGGTCGGCTACGTCAACGCCCATGGCACCTCGACGCCGGCGAATGACGTGACCGAGACGGCGGCGATCAAGCTCGTTTTCGGTGAGCACGCCGCACGGCTCGCGATCTCGTCGACGAAGTCGATGACCGGACATCTTCTCGGCGGTGCCGGTGCGGTCGAGGCGATCGCCGGCATCCTCGCCATGCGCGACGGCGTGCTTCCCCCGACGATCAACTACCACAATCCCGACCCCGAATGTGATCTCGACTACGTACCGAACGAAGCCAGGAAGCAGGATGTCGGGATTGTCATGAGCAACTCGTTTGGCTTCGGCGGGCACAACGCGGTGCTGATCTTCGGCAGATAGAGGGTGATGCCGGTCGTGAGACACGTAGTCGGTGGATCGTATTCCGTAGTGTGAATTTCGTGCCTCGTATCCCGACCGTGAGGCGATGCAGGACCGATGGGCGGGCGTGGGGGCTCGCGCGTAGGCCTTGCGACCATGCCCATCTGGCTGCATCGGAGACGTGTGCCAGGTGTTGCTCGGCCGGCTCCTGATGAATCGGAAGTAGCCTGATGTCGTGAATTGGCCCGGCGAGTTCGTCTTCTGTCCCCGGTGTGGGATGCGTCTTGGTCGGCGTACGGTGGACGGACGCGACCGAGTCGCATGTCAGGCGTGCTCTTACGTCCACTTCCGCAACCCTGCCGTCGGGGCGGCGGCGATCGTCCGTGACGAGTACGAGCGTCTCCTCCTCGTGCGAAGGGCCTCGGGTCGTCTCAAGGGTCTCTGGTCGGTACCGGCTGGATTCGTCGAATACGGCGAGGACATCAGAGACGCCGCAGCTAGGGAGTTGCTCGAAGAAACAGGTCTCGAGGCGCGGATCGGAGCGGTCGCGTTCGTGGCCTCCAATTTCCACGATCCTGCGAAGCTGACCGTCGGGGTGTGGTTTCATGCGACAGTCACCGGCGGCCGTTTGCAGGCAGGCGATGACGCAGCAGAGGCCCGGTATTTCTCTCTCGATCATCTGCCTTCGCTTGCATTCGAGACGGATCGAGAGCTCTTCACGCAGCTCGCCAAGTGAATGGACCGGCTGCATGATCCGGATCACTTCTGAACCGAGCGGCTTGGCACGGTAGACGCATGAAGCGCAGCCCCTTTGCCGAGCCTGTCTTGCACATCGATGTGGACTCGTTCTTCGTTGAAATCGAACGACGTGACGACCTGTCGTCGTGCAGCCGCCCCGTTGTGGTCGGTGGCATGGAAACCGGGGGAGCGGTCGCGTCGGTGTCCCACGAGGCAGGCGCGAACGGAGTGGCCTTCGCGATGCCCCCGCGCGTTCGGCGGGTCTGTAGCGACCCCGCGGTCCTGCCGGTCGATCACGTCAGATACCGGGAGGCGTCTGGGGACGTCTTCTCGATCTTCCGGAGCTTCACACCGCTCGTCGAAGGAGTCTCGACAGATGAGGCGTTCCTCGATGTATCGGGTCTCGAGCAGCACCACGTGGGTTCCGAACAGGTGGGCGGCTTTGAGCGCGCATGCGAAGGGCAGGGAAGCTTGGAAAGCTGCCGGTCGTGAAGGTCCGTACCAGATTCGGGGACCATGCCATGGTGCCGGCCCGCCTCGCAGCAACCTCCGAGGCAATACCGGAACGAGGGGTATCATGGGTGCAGATGTGATTGAGGACTATCGACTATGCCATTAGATGAGCGCGAACAGAAGATCCTTCAGGAGATCGAGCAGGGCCTCTACGCCGAGGATCCGAACTTGGTGCGCAAGGTCGGCAAACTCGGCAGGGTCCCTTCGAGACGAGCAATGATCGCGGCGATCTTCTTTCTCTTGGGACTGGCGATGACCCTGGGAACCTTCGCCTTCAATCAGTGGCTCGCCCTCGGCGGGTTCGTGGTCATGGTGCTCGCCGGAAGCGCTTTCGTGCACGCCCACAGGGCAATCACAGGGACTGAGGATGCGAGGTGGATGCCCCGGTTTCTGGGTGGAAAACGCAAACGGCAGTGACCGTCTCGCGACGCTAGAGTGAGAGTCCCGGCGCCCATATGCCGGTTCGGAGTTGGCGGTCGTCGTGGCCGCCCATTACATCGGGGAGAGATGACAGGTGGATGGATTCACGGCGCAGCAAGCTTCCAAGCTGACCGGTTGCACAGCACATCAGCTCAGGTACTGGGATCGTGTCTCCCTTCTCGAACCTTCCTTGCAGAGCACCGGCGGCCGTCCTGGTGTGCGGCGGCTCTACTCGTTTCGAGACCTCGTTGCATTGCGCGTGATCAAGAGCCTGCTGGACAATGGGATGTCCGTGCAGCGGGTCCGCAGAGCATGGGGCTACCTTCGGCGCAATGGTGGCATGGACCGCCATCTGGCCGAGGTGAAGCTGGTGACCGATGGTCAGAGTATTTTCTCCATCACCGAGGATGACGAGCAACTTCTCGACGCTCTTCGAGGGGGACAACTTGCGTTCTTCGTCGCGATCGACAGCATCACGCGCTCCGTCGAAGACGATGTGAGCAAGTTCGAACTCGATCGTGAGCGTTTTCTCGAGATGATCCGCTGGAGCGAAGAAGGCGTCAACGAGGAAGCCGTGGACGGCTGAGCCGGCAGCCGGTTTCCCATGGCCGGTGGTCGGTGCGGCGCCGGGTTGTCTTTTGCGGCTCGCGGCGTTCTCTTCCTCGACACGCCTGAGCCGCTACACCCGCCCCGCGGTCTTGCACAGGCCCGCGGTCGCGATACGAAGTACGAAGTGCAAGAGCGGTCTAAGTGGACCCTCCGGGTCGCAACAATGACTTCAGGCGCAACCTCGCTCGAATACGATCTCCGATCGGGTGGATGGTTCGCAGGTATGTCTCGGTTTCTGCAAAGGACGCGGCTGCCCGGTCGATGAGCCGATCGTCGAGACGTCCCTGCGGTCCGAACACCTGTGCCGTGACGCCATCGGCGAGGGGGCCCATCGAGTGGTGTACCGACGCTGCCACCTCCAGGGGTGTCCAGGAGGGTGAAGATACGTCTCCGTAATCGGTGAGCCGATCGACGATCTCATCCCAGGCGCCCGAAATATCGCCATCTCGAAAGCGAGCGAGTCTTCTCCGTCTGCGGATCGCTTTCGCCATCGGCACCGATGAGAACATGAGCAACACCGCAAGCAGGACGAGTCGTGTCGGCGTGACGATTCGTAGTGGAGTCCGATCCGAGTCCGCCGAGGAGGATCCGGGCACGAGTTGTCGCTCGTCGAAGTTGGGATCGAATTGTCGTGGCGCAGCGGGCTTTTCCACATCGGGCGATTCTGTCACTTCGGGCGGCGGAGGGATGTACTCGCGAGGGTCGAAACCGACGGTGCTCATCGTCGACGGATTGTCGCCGAGTGATCGCGGTGTCGGATCGAATCGAACCCAGCCTTGGTTGTTCATCCAAAGTTCCACCCAGGCGTGGGCATTGCGATCCCGGACGATGATCGTTCCATCCGCCTGGACTTCTCCGGGCCCGAATCCGGTGACGACTCTGGCGGGGATTCCGATCGAACGAGCCATGACGGCCATTGCCGTCGAGAACTGCTCGCAGTAGCCGGTCCGGTAGCTGGGGCTGTCGGTCGTGAAGAGCCAGTCTGCAAGATCCTTGCTCGCGTGGCCCGGGTCGACGTCGAGTGAGTACGTGAAAATGGTTGGATCACGAAACCAGGCCTCGAGCAGGAGCGCCTTCTCGAACGCGCTGGTGCCGCCCTCGGTGAGTGCGCGTGCCTGGGTGCGGATGATCGGGTCGAGCGTCGGAAGCTCCAGGGCGTCGGAGAGCGAGGCAGGCCTGTTGATCGCCGGTGTCGGAACCGCCTTTCCATCGAACGCGCCGCGGTCGGCAGCCTCCTGGAAAATGGGGGTGAGTCTGCCCCCGGTGCTTGCGAGGGCGTTCAGGTCCGGTGCCGGCATCAGTGCGGCTTCCTGGTAGGTGAGGTCTTCCCAGGTGAGCAGGTCGAACTGGATGGAACCATCGGTCCGGACGCGAAAGCTGTCGTTGAACAGTGCCGAGTCGGAACCCAACCACGTGGGGGAGTACACGATCGGCAGGTAGTTCTGACGGAGTTTCGCGATCGTCACGGACGCAGACACCGGGACGACCGGGCCGAAGAACGACATGTCCGGATCCTCCCACACGTTGCTGTCGGGTCCGTGGGTTTCTCGCGCCTTGGGGATCCAGTTCTCACCGTCGAACGTTTCGAGGGTGATCAGCTCCCAGTAGATGGATGAAGGGTCCACATCGCCTTCGACTCTCGCAGTGAAGACGGGTGTGTCGGTTTGCGAGACGAGTTGCTGTCGGATACCGGTGAAAAGGTTATAGGACACTCCGACGAGGATCCCTCCGCCGATACTCGTGTGGCTGCGCCAGTCGATGAGACCGGTGGGGGGGATCACTTTGGAGACGAGTCCGGTGCCGCCGAGCGCGATCAGGACCGAGATGGCGACGAACGCGCCCGGATACACGTATGCAGGCCTGGCAGGACCGCCTGAGCTTCGCATCTGGAGCGTCGATGACGATCGTTGATCCTCGGCCACGGCGATGAACGCCAACGCCACGGCCCCGAGAAATGCGGCTTTCCACAGGAGTCCCGGAGCTGCCTGGTCGATGACCGCCAGCTGAAGGTAGAACAGCAGCGGTGGTGCAAGAGCGATGATGGGATGTCTGTGGCGGATACTCCACGCCATCAGAGCCGCCAAGCCCCAAAAGATGGCGGTAAGGATGAGGACGAGCCCGGCGACCGGTGAGACAGGGGCGACACCGAGCCGAATCAGATCGGTGCCCAGGCGAAGCTCTGCCAGGAATGCAGGCAATGTACCGGAGCTCGGTAGCAGTCCGAAGGTGAGCGTTCCGGGTACCGTAATACGCAGGCCGACGAGGGTCAGCGCACCGGCGTTGGCAAAGATGGTGGTCCACCGGCCTCGCAGGGCCCAGGTGATGATGCCTCCCATGACCGCCCCGGCGGCCACGGCGATCGGCCAAGGCGCTCCCTCGACCGAGGGTCGCAGGAGGCGTTCGAGGCGCAGAATCGCCAGCGCCATGCCGGCAGTCCCGGCTATCCAACTCCAGCGGTTGCCCATGGCATCGCTTTCATCCAGGCGGTGGCCCACGCCTCTCCAGGTCGGATGGAGACGATTATCGCGCCACCGCGGCCGAAGCTGACAGGTGCCGGATTCGAAGAGACGGTGAGCAGCACCGTTGCTCCTGCGTGGTGGGTGAGGTGCCCTGTGACGGAGGACACCTGCGGGTCGGGCGTCCCTGTGACGATGACAAGCGTGCCACCCCGGCCTTTCAGGCGAAGACGGGTCGCCGCCGAGCTGAAATCGAAGGCAGGGATCGGCTGCAGTCCGGCAAGTACCCGCATGGCAGCCTCGTAGGGGTTCACATCCAGACTCGTGAGGTCACCTCCGGTCCACAGGTCGGCTTCAAGTCCGGCCGAGAAGAAGTGGTGAATTGTCGAAGCCGCCCCGCGTATTGCAGTTTCGAATGCTTCCTGGCTGCCGTAGACGGCAGATCTGGGATCGACGACAACGAGCGCACGCGGTTCCCACGGTGCCTCGAACTGACGGATCATCATTTCATCGCGCCGTGCCGTCGTCGGCCAGTGGACCCTTCGTAGATCGTCGCCGGTCTGGTACTCGCGCAGGCTGAAGAAGTCTTCGCCGCCTCGCTGGACGGTTTCGGAGCGTGCCGCCTGCATCGAAGGGTCTACGCCTCGAAGTGTTGGAAGGCCGCTGAGCCGTTCCACCCTGGGATAGACGATGAGCCTGTCGATGGCGCCGATTCGCCTACTCGTTTTGGTGAACATGAAGGGATCGCTTCTCGAGACCGTTGTCGGTCCGAGTTCATAGATGCCTCTTGTGTGGCAGGAGATCTCGTAGGCGCCGAAGAAGGTGACGCGAGGAGCGAGCGAGCCTATCCGGAAACGCGCTTCTCCCAACTGGCGGATCTCGTCGTCGATCGTGATGTATCTCCATGGCCGCCGTGCGTCGTTCCTTGCGATCAGCTCTACGGAGACGGTGTCTCCCTCCTGCACGAGCGCAGGGTGAAGGTGCCGAGAGACGGTGATGTCCGGGATGCCCCCGCGTATGCTGAGCCAACCGAGGAAGACGGCGGCGGCGATGAGGAGACCGAGGGCTGCGAGTTCGACTTCTCCGAGAAGAGCCCACAAGACGAGGAGTGCGAGGGCGGCACCGAGACCCGCCCATCCTCGCTCTGTGATGGTCATCCCGACCTACCTTCCGGGCACGCGGACATGGCGCAGCACCGAGTCGATCACTTCGGCGATCGTGGTTCCGTGCATCAGTGCTTCCGGGCGTAGCACCATGCGATGTTCGAGCACCGGACGTGCCAGCTCCTTGATGTCGTCGGGCGTCGCGAAGTCGCGTCGCTGCATGGCGGCGCGGACACGGGCGACGCGCTGGAGGTGTAGCGCGGCGCGGGGAGAGGCACCGAGGAGGAGTTCTCCATGGCGACGGGTCGCTTCGACCACGTCGACGATGTATCCCTTGAGGGAGCCGGCCACGTGAATGTTACGAGCGATCTCACTCATTTCCCGGACATCCTCCGCCGTCGCCATCGGTTTGAGGTCGTCGAAACTCGAATGTGTGCCGTGAGTCTCGAGCATTTGTATTTCTTTTCCGTGTGTCGGATAGCCGACGACGAGCCGCATCATGAATCGATCGAGCTGGGATTCCGGGAGTGGATAGGTTCCTTCATGCTCCAACGGGTTCTGTGTCGCGATCACCATGAACGGTGGGGGCAACGGGCGAGTGACACCGTCCACGGTCACCTGGAGTTCTTCCATCGCTTCGAGCAACGCAGCCTGGGTTTTTGGTCCTGCGCGGTTGATTTCGTCACCGAGAACGATGTTGGCGAAAATCGCTCCGGGTTTGAAGATGAACTCCGTCTTGGCTCTGTCCCAGATCGATACACCGGTGATGTCCGAAGGGAGAAGATCGGGTGTGAACTGAACGCGATGGAAGCGGCAGTCCAGAGACCTTGCCAGCGACTTGGCAAGGAGCGTCTTTCCGACTCCCGGGACATCCTCGATGAGGACGTGGCCTTCTGCCATCAAGGACATGGCGATCAGTTCGATGATCTCACGTTTGCCCTGGATGACGGTTTCCACGTTCGAGACGATCGCCTCGAACAGGTCGGCGAAGCGGTCGATACGTTCTGGAGCCGGGATCATCGTTGTCAATAGGGTCTCACCTCCGCGCCGGAGCCTATCAGCGCGACGGAGATGCGTGCAGCGTGCGGAGGGCTCTTGAGGACGAGTAATGGCGACGAAGGCCTCCGTCGGTGGCGAATCCAAACCGGGCGTATTCGAACGATAAAGACCGAGCGTGAAACTGCGCGGTATGATCAACGTGTCCTGGGGAGCTTGAGGAGGCACGTGGGCGGGGTGAAACGGGCAGTTGTCCGCAGACCTGATCTATGGATGGAGGCAGCGCGTTCAGCCTTCGCGTTCGCTCCAAAAGCCTGGTGGAGAAGGTTTCCGTTCCTTCCCATTCCCGAAAGTCGCTATCTCGCGTGGCGCCGTTTTACGGCGTACGGATCTGTGGACCAGGCACTGTCCGGCGAGGATGTCGTCGCGTATCTCGAGTGGCGGCGTCGGCTGAGGACCTCACGATGAGTGAGGTGCTCGATCGCGCGATCAGCGAACTCGACGGAGTTGCATCGGCTCAAATCGAGACAGACGGTCGTTCCGTCGTGGGTATCAAGGTCACTCTCGACGAGGGTGCCGACGAACGAGCCGTCGCGTTGGCAATCGGCAGGATCCTCGAATCACACGGATATCGGTCTCGTGTGGCCCCGGAGCGTGTGAAGGTCGAACCGAGTACTCCACCGATGCCGCCCATCGAAGTCGCCACGCGGCCGAAGCTCGAGCATCCGACGAGTCTGGAATCGGTGAGCGTGGAGGAGGACCGGGCCGGTGCGACGGTAACGGTCGTGGACTCGGCCGGCGACACCGTGACGCTTCGGGCAGGATCCACGGGCGAAGGACGCAGGAAGGCCATCGTCGACGCCGTGGCCACCTTGCTCTCCGAGAGCGCTGCTTTGCCTCCGCGTCTCATCGAAGTGACGGAGCGCGAAGACAGCGTGTTGCTGGTCGTCCTCGAGGATGCCGACGGCGCCAGACTTGCCGGAGCCTCTGTCATTCGCTCAGGGTTGGACTTCGCCCTCGCCGCTGCGGTGTGGGCGGCTCTCACCGGGTAGGAGCGACTCCGAGTGCTCGGCGGTTGGCGATCGATTGTCGGTCAGATGTGACTCGGAACTGCCGAGGGACCGATCGAGTGCGTGGTTCCCGCCGGCACCGGTGGCAGATGCATGCCGAGTCTATGCGCTCTGTGCCGGGATGAGCTCGATCACGACGTCCCCTTCGGAGCCGGCAACGATCTGGTCGTCCGGAGAAGCCGGAGTACCCATGGCCCGTTCGTACTCGGCTCGGCGGGCGAGGACGTCACGTATGAGCAGTCTGGCGGCATCCACCCGAGCGTCGGCAAGTACTTCGACGTCGGCTTCGGCGGTGCTGATCACCCTGACGCCGCGATCGCGCAGATCCTGAAGGATGACTTCCTGTATGAGCAAGTCTGAAGAGAATGCTTCGAGTGAGGGAACCACGATCGCATCGGCATGCCCTGCACCGACGATCTCGAGCAAAGCTCGAAACCCCTCGTCGAGAGGCTCCCCGCTCGGGCTTCTCACATCCTGACACATTGCGAGGAGTTGGTAGCCCTGTTCGGAGCTCCAGCGTCGAATCCGTTCGGATTGAGCGAAGATCGATCCGCCGTGCGAACGGTCGGAAAGCTCTCTCACATAGCCGACGACTCGCATACGCTGAGTCTTGCCCCGGTCACGCTCCGTGTCAAGGACTTGTCGCTTCGGTGCCCACCAGTCATCAGCCATCAGTCGTCGGTAGTTCAGACGGTGCCCTCTTGCAGGGAACGCTCTGCTGTCTGATGTCTAGATGCGAATCAGGAGCACTGGGCATGGGGCACGTCTCGCCAGCCGAGTACTCGTGGAGCCGAGGAGCCCTTCGAACATTCCGCGGCCATGCGCTCCGGCACAGAGCAGGTCTACGTGCTCACGTTCAACCGCCTCGAGGATCGGGCGTGTGGGATCCGCGCCCTCTACGGCGACGGCCTCGGCGTTGAGTCCGGCCTCGGTGAGTGCTTGAACGAGCGGTTCGGCTCTCCGCTCCCGCTGGTCGTCGACGTAGCGGGCGAGGATCGTGTCGTCTCCCGGCCAGTTGGGAGAGAGTGTGGTGATCGGTGTCGGAGATACGTATTCGTCGTCCGTGTCGGCTCCCTGAAGGACGTCCCGCTGTTCGAACAGTGCTCGCAGATCTGAGAGGAGAGAGCGTGGAATCTCTACGACCGTGAGCACCGTCACGCGATCGTCGGGTCTGATGAGATGTTTGAGGAAGTCGGCCGTCTTGCCGGGATCGAGACTGCCGTCGGTGGCGACCATGATGTGCATGAGGTACTCCCGCGGAATGGGCTGGCTCTCAGCCTAGTGTGCAAGGGCCGGTCGGCATGCACAGAATGTCCGTGAGGTCCTCGTTTCGGTTACCGGTCGGCAGCCATCGGCCGCGGACCGAGGCCTCCTCGTTCGGCAAGCCGAGGCATGCAGCACAGGGCACAAGGCGCGGAGCAGTGCTGTCAGCTCGCGTCGATGCCCGTCCACGGGTCGCTTCCGATCCAGTCGCGCGCATCGAAGCGGGATCCGGTTGGTTCGTCGACCTGAGCATGCGCAAGCCGGAGGAAGATCGGAGTGATCTCCATGGGTGTCGGAAGTCGGGTCGGATCCTCGTGCGGAAACGCCGCTGCACGCATCCGGGTCGCAGTCCCTCCGGGGTTGACCGAGTAGACCTTTCCGTTGAGGGTCCACTCGTCTGCAAGAACCTCCAGCCATCCCTCCAGAGCAAACTTGGAAACGGCGTAGGCTCCCCAACCTTTCCTGCCGACTCTTCCCACGGAACTGGAGACACCGATGACGGTCGGGAAGGGGCCGTAGTGAGCGGCCAGGGTTCGATGCAGAAGCTGAACGGCCACGATGTTCACTTCGAGGACTCGCCGGAAGGCCTGCTCCGGATAGTGTGCGAGTTCGGTTCGAGGGGGACCGAGAACACCTGCAGCGTGGACGACGACATCGATACTCTCGCCTTGGAGCGCTTCCACGATCTTTGCCCGAGTCTCCGCGATCGTGATGTCCCCGGAGATCGATCGCGCATCTTCTGTCTGTTCGGTGCGCGCCACCGACCACACATCGGCCCCTTCGTCGCGATACGCGTCAACGAGGGCCCTCCCGATGCCGGAAGAGCTGCCGGTCACGAGGATTCGACGTCCGACGAGATGCATCGTGCTCAGCTTACGGTACGTCCGGCCACACGATGGGGCATGGGGGAGCGAGGTGGTTGACATGTGGCGCGAAATGGGCCATAGTGGGGCACAGTGGAGGACCGTAGATGCAATTATCGGAGACTGAGCCGTGTTCCTCGGTGAGCATCGGCACACGCTCGACCCGAAGGGGCGCGTCGTGCTGCCCGCCGAGTTTCGTGCTGAGCTCGCCGACGGTTGCGTCGTCACCAAGGGGCAGGAGCGATGCCTCTACATCTTTCCTCTCGACCGATGGGCCGAAGAGGTGGAGAGATTGAATCGCCTGCCCCGCACGAACAGAAAGGTCCGCGCCTATACACGTTCGGTGTTTGCCGGTGCCAAGAAGGACACCCCTGATCGGCAAGGGCGGATCATGCTTCCCGAACGTCTTCGCGAATACGCCGCTCTCAACCGAGAGGCTGTCGTGGTGGGTGTTGCGGACCGCATTGAAATCTGGAACCAGGAGAGCTGGGAGCAGCTCTCGTCCGAAGCCGACAATTACTACGCAGACATCGAGGAGGAGTTCGGCATCGAAGGAATCTAGGCGCACCCAGGACTGGTGCATCGCCAGCCCCCCGGAACCATGAGGAAAGCCCCTTACTCCGCCCGCTTCCCAATGGTGCCAGCGCCCGGGGGGCTGGCAATGAATCAGACACCGGACAAGAATCGATATCACAGGCCCGTCATGGTCGACGAGGTCGTTGAAATGTTGCGTCCCATTCCGGATGGCATCATCGTGGATGCCACCTACGGCGGCGGCGGCCACAGTCGAGCCCTGACCAGGCAACTGGGCCATCCGATCCTCGCGATCGACAGGGATCCGGATGCCGTTGCTCTCTCCGCCGGGGTCCGCGCACGAAACTTCCGAGATCTCGCGACCTTGCTCGAGGAGGAAGGTGTCGAGGAGATCTCTGGTGCCTTGTTCGATCTGGGCGTTTCTTCACATCAACTCGACGAACCGACTCGCGGCTTCTCGTATCGAACCCACGGACCCCTGGACATGCGTATGGGGCCGGACGCGACGACGGCTGCGGCCGAGATGGTCAACGAGTGGGACGAGAACGACCTCGCGCGCATCTTGCGGACATTGGGTGAGGAACGATTCGCCGGCCGTATCGCAAGGGCCATCGTCCGGGCGCGCCCGATCCGAGACACCGTGCAACTCGCGGACGTTGTACGCGATGCCATCCCTGCAGCGACCCGCCGAACCGGTGGACATCCGGCCCGTCGCACGTTTCAGGCCCTCAGGATCGCCGTCAACGACGAGCTCGAAGCGCTCGAGGCGGGGCTCGACACTGCAATCGACTCGCTGACCCCCGGAGGCCGGTGCGTGGTGATCTCCTACCACTCTCTCGAAGATCGCATCGTCAAGCGCCGGTTCCTCAGTGGCGGCCAGGGATGTGTGTGTCCTCCCGATCTGCCGGTATGCGGATGTGGCCAGAGCGCGGAACTCCGCATTCTGACGCGGCGACCGGTGACACCTCGAGCAGAGGAAATCACCGATAACCCGAGAGCGCGCAGTGCGAAGCTTCGGGCTGTCGAGAAGGCCGCGGCATGACGGCTCGACCAGAGAGCGTTCCCCAGGCGGGAGGCCGACTGAAGGTTATTGTCGGCAGGCGATCGGTGCGGCCGAGAGTCGGCACGTGGGTGCTGTTCACGGTGCTTGCCATCGGACTCTTCTTCGCTCTCATCCTTTCTCGTGTGGCGCTGGACAAGCCGGCACTCGAACTGAATGATCTCTCCAAACAGATCGAGGCCGAGCAGGTCCAGTACCAGCAGCTACGCCTCGAGGTCGCGCGCCTGCAGGCTCCGGAGCGCATCGTCCCACTCGCGGAGGAGTTGGGACTGACATACCCCGAGCAGGTCCGCGTTGTCATTGCCGACGGTGTGGGCGACCGCCGGCCTCCAACCGAGGACCGCTTCGCCGATGTGAAGTCGATTCTCACCGCATCGCCATGAGGATTACCGGAACCAGTGCTGGCGGCCGGAGCCTCGCGGAGAGAGTGTCCCCGGAGGCGCTCACCGCGATCTTTCGGCCGCGGAGCTAGTCATGGGCGGTGGGCCGGGAGGCCGCCGCTCGGGCCGAGGACGTTTGCTCGTCGTGGCGGTGGTGATACTCCTTGCCTGGTTCGGCGTGGGCATGCGCCTGTTTCAGCTACAGATCGTCCAAGCGGCGGATCTCAAGGAGATGGGCCTCGAGCAGAGGGCGAAGGTCAAGGTGCTCGCTGCCGAGCGCGGCACGATCTATGACAGGGATGGGCGTGAGCTGGCCATCACCGTCCAGGGTAAGACGATCGGTGCGGATACGAAACATCTCCAGCAGCCGACCCAGGTCGCCGAGCTTCTGGCCGTTACCCTGGGTCTCGATCAGGCGCAGGTGCTGGCGACCCTTCGGTCCGGTCGAAGATGGGTGACGGTCGCACGTCAGATCGATGCCGAGACCGCGGCGCAGGTGGAGAGACTCGAACTGCCCGGCATCTACTCGTATCCCGAAGCCATGCGTGTCTACCCCGAAGGGTCCCTGGCCGCGCAAGTCCTCGGCTTCGTCGACCCCGACGGCAACGGTCTCGAAGGTCTCGAGTACCGATACGACAAGCAACTCAGCGGCACACCGGGAGAGGTCCGATTCGAGCAGGGCCTGGACGGGAATGTGATCCCCCAGGGCCAGTACGATGTTCGCCCTGCCATTCCTGGCAGCGATCTGGTGACAACGATCGACCGAGATATCGAGTTCATCGCCGAGCGCGAGTGCAAGGCGACACTCGAACGGACGGAAGCGGAACGCTGCACGGCCGTCGTGCTCGATCCCTCCACCGGAGAAGTACTGGCCATCGCGGTAGTACCGGGTTTCGACCCCAACGATCGCAGCGCATCCACTCCAGACAGGTGGGTGAACTGGGCGGTGCTCGGTACCTATGAGCCGGGAAGCACCGAGAAGCTCATCACGATCGCCGCGGCCCTCGAGGAGCGTGCGGTCAACGCCGCCACGACGTTCGAGGTCCCAGATGTGATCGAGGTGGTGGATGGAGCCTGCGAAGGCCGTTTCAGCACCGCGGGTGACCAGATCAACGGTTGCTACCACGATGCGGAGCGACATCCGACCGAAATCCTCAGCGTGAAAGACATCGTGACCAGATCGTCGAACGTCGGGACGATTCTCATCGGTCAACGGCTCGGTGACTCGAATCTCGCACGCTACATCGATGCGTTCGGCCTCGGCAGGAAGACCGGAGCGGATGTTCCCGGAGAGTCCACAGGCAGACTGAACCTCGACCCGACCTGCCCTTCCTGCTTTGCCTCTGCAGCCATCGGCTACGCGGTCTCGGTGACTCCGCTTCAGATGGCAGCGGCCTATGGAGCGGTAGCCAACGACGGGATCTGGGTCCAACCGCATCTCGTCCGTGAACTCGTCGATGGGTCCGGAGTCCACCGTCCGATAGCGCCCGAGGAACGGCGAGTCGTCTCGGTCGACACGGCCCGCGTCATGAGATCTCTCCTTCGCAATGTGGTGGAGAGCAGCGAAGGAACAGGCGGGAAGGCGCGAATCCCCGGCTACACGGCGGCAGGGAAGACCGGCACCGCCCGCAAGTTCGTGGAAGGAGAGGGCTATACGGACGACTACGTGGTGAGCTTCGTCGGGATGGCCCCGGCGAGCAATCCTCGGATCGTTGTCGCGGTTGTCGTCGACTCGCCCAAAGTGGGTTCGAGCGGCGGCAGGGTCGCTGCACCGGCATTCTCCAAGATTGCCGAAGACACGCTGCACCGACTTGGAGTGCCTCCCGATGCCTCCTGAATCGGCAACGCTCTACGCTCTGGCCGCACACGTCGGTGGGCGCGTGGTCGGATCGGACGCTCTGATCGAAGATGTCGAGCATGACAGCAGACATGTCCGGCCCGGAAGTCTGTTCGTTGCGATTCGTGGGTTCAGGACGGATGGCCACCAGTTCGTCGACGCGGCCGTTGCAGCCGGGGCGGAGGCGGTATGTGTCGAGCATCCGGTCCAGGTTCCGGTTCCGCAGCTGATCGTGGGCGAGACCCGTGCCGCTCTGGGTCCCCTCGCCGCGGCCGTTCATGGATACCCTGCGCGGGAAATGGCCGTCGTCGGGGTCACGGGCACCAACGGCAAGACGACGGTCACCTATTTTCTCGACACGATCTTGCGCAGCGCGGGCGTGCGCTCGGCGTTGATCGGAACCATCGGAGCTCGCATCGGTACGGAAACCATTCCGCTGGAACGCACGACGCCCGAGGCATCAGAGCTGCAGCGTCTGCTGGCACGGATGCGCGATGAGCGCGTTCAAGCGGTCGCCATGGAGGTATCATCGCATTCGCTGGTCTTACATCGCGTCGACGGCACGGTGTTTCGGGTCGCAGCCTTCACGAATCTCACGCAGGACCATCTCGACTTTCACCAGGATATGGACACGTACTTCAACGCGAAAGCTCAACTCTTCTCACCGACGAAGGCGGAGGAGGCGGTCATCTTCATCGACGATCCGTACGGTGCCAGGCTTGCCAGGTCTACCGAACTTCCGATCACCACTGTTGGATTTGGAATAGATGCAGACATCCGTGCCGTCTCCGTGCATTCCGATGCTGCTCTCAGCAGCTTCACTCTCGTCGGTGCCGAAGGACGATTCGCCGTGGACCTGCGGATCGGAGGGGTGTTCAACGTGGCGAATGCCTTGGTCGCCGCGGGGTGTGCTCGTAGCGTCGGGATCAGCATGGACGAGATCGCATCGGGCCTCAGAAACGTCGAGCCCGTGCACGGCCGTTTTGAAATCGTCAGCGGTGACCACCCGGTCGCCGTGATCGTCGACTATGCGCATACGCCCGACGGTATCGAAGCCGCCATCGATGCTGCCAGAGGAGCGGTTCCAGGGAGGGTGATCGTCGTCTTCGGGGCGGGCGGCGATCGGGATCATGGCAAACGCCCGCTCATGGGTGCAGCCGCATCGTCCGCCGATATCGTGGTCATCACCAACGACAACCCAAGGTCCGAAGATCCGGCGGCGATCGCAGACCAGGTCGCTTCGGGCATGAATGGATCGGAGGCGCTGATCAATCTGGACCGACGGAGTGCGATCTTCGAAGCCGTGCGAGTCGCGGAGCCGGGAGACATCGTCCTGATCCTTGGCAAGGGACATGAGCGTGTCCAGGAGTTCGCGGATCGAACGGTACCGTTCGACGACCGGGAGGTGGCCCGCGAGGCGTTGGAGTCCCGCGCATGATCACCCTCTTGATCTCCGCAGGCGTTGCCTTTGTCGTTTCGATCCTGGTGACCCCGTGGGCGGTCCGCAAGCTCCGGCAGCACAACATCGGTCAGTTCATCCAAGAGGAGGTCTCCGGCCATCTCCACAAGCAGGGGACTCCGACGATGGGTGGTGTGGTGATGATCGGCGCCGTCCTCATCGGCTATTTCCTGTCGCACATCAGGCTCTGGGGGCTCGAGGGCTTCCACTTCTCCATCATCCCCTTTTCAAACGGCGGGCTGCTTGCGCTGTTCGCACTCACCGGCATGGGTGCGCTCGGTCTCGTCGACGACTACCTCAAGGTTTCCAAGAAGCGCAGCCTGGGACTCGGAAAAGCGGCGAAGTTCGGCGGTCAGCTCACCGTGGCTGCGTTGTTCGCCTGGGGAGCGACCAACGCGGGTATCTCGACGGAGTTGTCGTTCACCCGTCCCCTCGGTATCGACCTGGGTGTGTTCTTCGTCATCCTCGTGCTGGTCCTGCTTGCAGGATTCGCCAATGCGGTGAATCTCACGGACGGCATGGACGGGCTAGCTGCAGGGTCCGCCGTCCTCGTCTTCGGAGCGTTTGTGATCATCGGGTACTGGAAGTTTCGGCATCCGGAGTTCTACAGCGGTCTGGACCCACTCGAGTTGGGGGTCGTTGCTGCGGGGATGGTCGGCGCCCTCCTGGGGTTCCTCTGGTGGAATGCCGCCCCGGCGCGGATCTTCATGGGTGATGTGGGATCTCAGGCGCTCGGCGGGCTGATGGCGGCCCTGGCCCTGCTCACCAACACGCAACTGTTGCTGATCCTGCTCGGAGGTCTGTACGTCGCCGAAACGACTTCGGTGATTCTGCAGGTTGCGAGTTTCAAGCTGACGGGTCGCCGTATCTTCCGTATGGCTCCGTTCCACTATCACTTCGATCTCGGCGGTTGGCCCGAGACCACGGTCGTTGTGCGTTTCTGGATCATCGCGGGGCTCTGTGTGGCGTTGGCCCTCGGTATCTTCTACGGCGACTTCGTCAACAGCGGGCTTCTCGACATCCCATTCAGGGCCAACTGATGCGTACCCTGATCATCGGTGGCGGGGTGTCCGGATCCGCTGCAGCGCGGCTTGCGGCGCGGCTTGGATATCGGGTGACGGTGTACGACGCCGACCCGGCGGTTGCCCAGTCCGTGCTCGCCGAAGGGTTCGCGGCAGTTGGCGGACCGTGGAGCACAGACCTCCTGATCGGCATGGAATTGGCCGTCGTCAGCCCAGGAGTCCCGGAACGCTCCGCGCCTGTCACCGACACGCTCGAGGCGGGGATACCCCTGTGGTCGGAACTCGAGTTCGCAGCCAGAAACATCGAGGCGCCGTTGGTTGCCGTCACCGGTACGAATGGCAAGACGACCGTTACGTCTCTGATTGCCGCCATGCTGCGGGCCGGCGGACTTCGAGCGATGGCAGCCGGCAACATCGGCACGGCCCTGTCCGATGTCGCCGGGGGACGGTGGGACGTCGTTGTCGTCGAGGCATCCAGCTTTCAGCTGCGTTTTGTCGAGGAGTTTCATCCACAGGTCGCCGTGGTGCTCAATCTCGCACCGGATCATCTCGACTGGCACGGTTCGCTTGCGGCCTATGGACAGGCGAAAGCACGAATCTTCGAGAATCAGACGGAGGACGACGTCCTGATCTATGACGCCGAAGACGAGGGGGCGGCACGGCTCGTCGAACCCGCCGTCGCTCGCAAGATCCCTCTCTCCTATCGTGAGGGTTTCACCTACGGGGCACTCTCGATTCCACCGGAGCAGGTTCCGGTTCGAGATGCTGCGTTCATCACCGACCTGAAGGCTGCAGCGGTAGCTGCGCTGGAGATGGGGGCTTCGCTCGAGGCCGTGCAGGCAACCGTCCGGTCCTTCCGACCTGCTGCACACAGGCGCACCCTCGTCGGAACCTGGCACGGGGTGCAGTGGGTAGACGACTCGAAGGCGACGAACCCGCACGCCGCCGTTGCTTCGATACGGGCGTTCCCGTCGGTGGTGCTGATCGCAGGTGGTCGCAACAAAGGGACGGACCTGTCTTCCGTCGCAGCGGTCGGGTCGATCCGACATCTCGTACTGATCGGTGAGGCAGCATCCGAGTTGGCAGAGGCCGCGGGCGATACCCCGTGGACGGCTGCGTCCACCATGGAGGAGGCGGTCGCGATGGCGGATGCCGTGTCCGAGACCGGTGACACGGTGCTGCTCGCACCGGCCTGTGCGAGTTTTGACATGTTCTCGTCGTATCGGGCACGTGGCGACGCATTCGTGAAAGCAGTTCGCGACCTGAAAGAGCGACGATGAGCACAGGAGTCACTTCGATCACCCGTGCCAGGACCGCCCGGCGCAAGGTTACCCGGCGACGCTCCGCCAACGCGCGGTACGCAGTCCTCCTGCTGGTTCCCGTCGCGCTACTCACCGTGATCGGTCTCGGCGCGATCAGGTCGGCATCATCGGTGGTCGGGATCGAGTTGTACGGCGACGGCTGGATCTACTTCAAGAAGCAGGCGCTCTGGATTGGGGTCGGAGTGGTTGTGGCGATCATTGCTGCGAGAGTTCCCTATCGCGTCTACCGAAAGGCTGCGGGCCCACTCCTCGTCGTGGCAATTGCGGGTCTTGTCGCCGTGCTGCAGTTCGGCGTTGTGGCCGGAGGCTCGAGGCGGTGGATCGAGATCGGCTCGCTGACGATCCAGCCATCGGAGTTCGCGAAGTTCGCCGTTGTCGTCTACCTCGCGGCTGCTCTGGAGAGAAAGGAGCGCCTGCTCGGTGACATGTGGCACCTCGCGGTGCCGCTGGGAGTGTCCGGGGGTGTTGCCGTGCTCCTGATTCTCCTGGAGCCGGATCTGGGTACGGCGATGGTGATCTTCGGCGCAGCGTTCGCCGTCTCCGCCGTGTCGGCGGCACGACTTCGCCACCTTGCGGTGACGGCATTCGGTGGATCCGCGGTCGCATTCCTCCTCGCAATGGTGTCCCCGTACCGGCGCGCACGACTCACGTCGTTTCTTCATCCGTTCGCCGATCCGCTCGGTAGCGGCTGGCAAGTCGTCCAGAGTTACGTTGCCCTCGGAACCGGGGGAGCGTTCGGCGTTGGGCTCGGTGCCAGTCGCGCCCGATGGTCGTTCCTCCCCAACGCCCACACCGACTTCATCTTCGCCATTATCGGTGAGGAGACCGGATTCGCAGGAGCGGTGACGGTGCTCGCGATGTTCGCCCTGATCGGCGTCGTTGGTTACCTCATTGCGATGCGTGCACCCGACCATTTCGGCCGCATGCTCGCAGTTGGGATCGTCTCCTGGCTCTCGCTCCAGGCCCTCGTCAACTTGGGGGGTGTCGTCGGCCTCCTTCCGATCACCGGAATGCCGCTGCCGTTCATGTCCGTCGGGGGGAGTTCTCTCGTCACGGCTTTCGGCGCGATCGGCGTGCTTGTCAACATCGCACGGAACGGGACGAATCCAACCGCATGAGCTATGCCATCGCCGCAGCGGGTACCGGGGGGCACGTCTACCCGGGCCTTGCCATCGCCGAAGAACTGGAACGTCACGGAGTGGCCAAACGGGACGTTCTGTTCGTCGGAGGAGATCGATTGGAGGCACAGGTCTATCCGGAAGCGGGTTTTCCGTTTCTCGCTCTCCGGCTACAGGGCCTGAGGCGAAGTCTGGCGATCGACAACCTCAAGCTCCCCTTCGTGGTGCGCACGGCATCTCGACGAGCACGAAGTGAGTTCGAGTCACGAGGAGTGAAGGTGGTCCTCGGCATGGGCAGCTACGTGACCGTACCGGTCGGATGGGCCGCGCACCGGATGGGGATACCCCTGTACCTGCACGAGCAGAACGGGGCAGCCGGAGTAGCGAACAGGATCATGTCCCGGTGGGCCCAAACGACGTTCGTATCCTTCGATGGGACCAAAGGTGTTCGCCATCCCGAAACGGTCGGCACACCGATACGGCGAAACTTCTTGACGAGTCGCTCCGATCTGCGCCACGTCGCCCTGGCGCGCTACGGTCTCGATTTGGGCACGGTGGTCGTCGGGGTGTTCGGAGGCAGTCTCGGGGCAGGGGTTCTCAACGCTGCGATCGGGGACCTTGCGCGCCATTGGGACGGTCCTCCGATCTCGCTGCTTCATCTCGTCGGTACGCGGAATGTGGATGCTGTCGATACGGCCGGAGCGCGCATACCTTGGATCGTCGTGGGCTATGAAGATGCAATGGAGTACTTCTACGCGGCGAGCGATCTCGTCGTATCTCGCGCCGGAGGGGTTGCCGTCGCCGAGATTGCGGTAACGCACACTCCTTCCATTCTCGTGCCCGGAGGCTTCGGCGGCGGACACCAAGCGTCGAATGCCGCCGCGATGGAGCGTGCCGGAGCCGCGGTGCACCTCGCCGAGGAGGACATCTCCAGTCTCCGAACTATTGTGAGAACGCTCGTGGAAGACCCAGGGAAACGCAGGAAGATGGCCGAAGCGGCGATCTCGATGGCCCGCGTCGATGCCGCCGAACGGATTGCCGCCACACTCGTGTCTGCCCATGGCTGAACTTGCCGAACGCGTCCACATCGTTGGAGTTGGAGGCTCCGGGATGAGCGCGCTGGCGAAGCTGCTGTCGGGACTCGGTCATCGGGTGAGCGGCTCGGATATCCGTCCGAGCATCGCGCTCGAGCGCCTGTCGGATCTTGGAATCGAGACATGGGCAGGCAGCAGTCCGGACGCGATGGCAGACGCCGGGCTCGTGGTCGCCTCCTCCGCCATTCCTGACTCGGACCCGGAGCTTCGTGCCGCAGTCGCCGCGGGAATTGCAGTCTGGGACCGTCCACGGCTTCTCGAGGCGTTGACCTCCCACATGCCTGCCGTAGGAGCCACCGGAACCCACGGAAAGACAACCTCGAGTGCCCTGTTGGTTGCTGCAGCGAGAGGCGCAGGCCTCGAACCTTCCTTCGTGGTTGGCGGCGAACTCATCGGGCTGGGAACCAATGCCGCCGTCGGGACCGATGATCTGTTCATTCTCGAAGCCGACGAGGCCTTTGGCACGTTCCTCTCGGTGCATCTGCGTGCGCTCATGGTGACCAATGTCGAAGCAGAGCACCTCGACTACTACGGATCGATGGATGCGCTCGAGGACGCGTTCGTGGAAGTGGTCCGCAAGGTGGACGGCCCGGTCGTGATCTGTGCGGACGATCCGGGATCTCAAAGGGTCGCACAGCGCAGCAACCGGCCCACGTACGGGCTCAGTGATGATGCGCGTTGGAGGATCCGAGACCTCACTCTCGCCAGCGATGCGGTGCATTTCACGTTCATGCACACTGCCGTGACGGTCCCCAGGCCGGGTCTACATATCGCTCGCAATGCGGCAGGCGTCCTCGCTTTGGCCGCCGAACTGGGTTTCGATGTCGAAGGGGCTGCGGCCGGCATCCAGCAGTTCCGTGGAGTGCGACGCCGATTCGAACTCCGTGGCCGCGTGGCCGGGGTGACAATCATCGATGACTACGCTCATCATCCGACGGAGATCGCAGCAACCATCGAGGCGGCGACTCGCGGCGAATGGCGTCGTGTCTGGGCCGTTTTCCAGCCGCACCGCTACACCAGAACCAAGGAGCTCCACCGCGAGTTCGGCGCAGCGTTCTCTGCTGCCGATGAGGTCGTCGTCACCGATATCTACGCCGCGGGAGAAACGCCGGTGCCGGGTGTGACGGGGGAGTTGGTCGCCGACGCGGCGCGGGCGCGTACCAACAGTCATGTCACCTATGTCCCACACAGGGTGGACCTTGGTGACTTCCTCGCCGGGAAGGTCCAGGCCGGTGATCTCGTGCTCACCCTCGGCGCGGGCGACATCACCCTGTTGGGCTCCGAGTTGGTGAAACTGTTGGAGGAAGGATGAGTGTGTGGGACTCACTGGTCGCCGAGGGATTCCTCGACCGTGATGTTCCGCTCGGACCGCTGACCACATACAAGCTCGGCGGGCCGGCCCGCTACCTGGTCACGGTCGAGGGAGAGGATGCACTCGAGCGAATTGCCCGGCATCTCGCAGAAGAACCGATCGAGGTGGTGGTGTTCGGGCGCGGGAGCAACATCCTCGTCTCGGACGAAGGTTTCGACGGCCTCGTCGTGCGCCTCGGAGCCGGGTTCTCCTGGGTGCGCATCGGAGACACGGTCTCGGCAGGCGCTGCGACCTCGCTGCCGCTCCTGGCGAGGACGGCGGTGAAGGCCGGTCGGAGCGGCCTCGAGTTCTTCGTGGGCATTCCGGGATCGGTGGGGGGTGCGGTGAGGATGAATGCCGGCTGTCATGGTTCCGAGACGCGCGACCATCTCGTGTCGGCGATGGTGATCGACCTCGCACGTGGGACGTCGAATCGACTTGGCCCCTCGGATCTGAATCTGTCCTACCGTCATTCACGCCTCGGACCGCTCGACGTCGTGACGAGCGCCGAGTTTTCGACCGAGCCGGGGGAGCGCGCAGCGAGCGAGAAGCTGATTCGTGACATCATCCGATGGAGAAAGGAGCACCAGCCGGGAGGAGTTCTCAACGCTGGGAGCGTGTTCAAGAATCCACCCGGAGATAGCGCAGGACGGTTGATCGACGAAGCCGGCCTGAAGGGTCTCACCGTCGGCGGAGCGCGGGTGTCGATGATGCATGGCAATTTCATCGAGGCGGGACCGGAGGCGACTGCGGCGAATGTATATGCGCTCATACGCGGCGTTCAACATCGGCTACAGGAGATGGGTGTTGCTCTGGAGCCGGAAGTTCGGCTGGTGGGCCGGTTCGGGGACGATGCATGAGCATCGAGCCGCGTCTGGAGCGTCGGCGTCGCCAAGTGAGAGAGACGGCGGCTCGCAGGCGGCTGAGGACGGTCCTGTGGATGATGGCGCTGGCGAGCCTGCTTGGTGTCGGGGCATGGTTCATTCAATCGCCGGGGCTGGCCGTGCAGGAGATTGGTTTGTACGGGGTGGAGCATTCCGATGCTGCAACGATCATCGAGGATGCAGGTGTTCGCGTGGACGTACCGATGTTGAGTGTGCGGCCTCGCACCGTCGAAAGACTGCTCGAGCAAGACCCTTGGATCTCCGGGGCCAAGGTCAGCCGAACGTTCCCTCATACCGTGGAGATCCAAATACGTGAGCGAACGGTGGCAGCAGGTCTGCAACGGGCAAACGGATGGTTGCTGATCGCTGCGGACGGCATGCTCCTGGGCCCGTCCGATCATGTTCCGGAGGATGCGGCGCTGCTTCTGTTTGGCGACATCGATCCCGGAGCACCCGGCGAACTTGCAGGTCGGGGACTGGTCGGCGGTGCGGTCGAATTCGTGGCGGCTCTCCCGGCGGCGATGCGTTCGGGGACCGTGATGGATGTCCGCGACGGCGAGCTGTGGTCACGTACCGCCGCGGTGTACGTCCGGTTGGGAGCACCCGCCGACATGGCGGCCAAAGCCGCCGCACTCGAAGCGGTGCTGGCCGATGGAGTGCCGGAGGGGTCTGTGATCAACTTGATTGCGCCATCCCGTCCGGCAGTAGAAGGCTCTAGTTGAGGGTGAGGGGTTTTGGCTTTACATGAAGGTACAGTGACCTAAAGTTGTGGTGGAGATTCAAGTGAGGAAGTTGCTATGAGTGGGCCCGCAAAGAAGAGTACATCTCCACAAAGCTACCTGGCCGTCATCAAGGTCGTAGGAGTTGGAGGCGGCGGCGTCAACGCCGTCAACCGTATGGTGGATGCGGGCGTTCGGGGTGTGGAGTTCATCGCGGTGAATACGGACGCGCAGACTCTGCTCATGTCGGATGCAGACGTCAAACTCGACCTTGGGCGGGATATCACGCGCGGCCTCGGGGCCGGAGCAGATCCCGACGTTGGCAGATCTGCCGCGGAGAGCCATCGAGAGGAGATCGAGGAGATCCTCAAAGGGGCCGACATGGTCTTTGTCACGGCCGGTGAAGGTGGTGGAACCGGCACGGGAGCGGCTCCCATCGTGGCCGAGATCTCGAAGGAGATCGGAGCGCTGACCGTCGGTGTGGTCACGAGACCTTTCGGATTCGAAGGCCGGCGCAGATCGGTGCAGGCCGAGCAGGGGATTCAGAGTCTTCGCGAGGCGGTGGACACCCTCATCGTGATTCCGAACGATCGCCTTCTCGAACTGACGGACCCGAAGACACCGATGGTGGAAGCGTTCAAGATGGCGGATGAGGTGCTGACCGGTGGTGTGGCGGGGATCACAGGTCTGATCACCACACCGGGGCTCATCAACGTCGACTTCGCGGACGTCCGCACGATTCTGACCGACGCGGGCACGGCGGTGATGGGAATCGGCCGGTCGTCCGGAGAGGGGCGAGCCGCACAGGCGGCGCAGCGAGCGATCTCCAGTGGCCTGCTGGAAACATCGATGGAAGGTGCCAGAGGCGTTCTGCTCATGGTCGCGGGTCCAGAAGACATGACACTGCACGAAGTGAACGAGGCAGCAACGCTCGTCGCCGACAAGAGCGACGATCAGGCCGATATCATCTTCGGCGCGGTCGTGGACGGCGCGCTGGGCGACGAAGTTCGCGTTACCGTCATCGCCTCCGGTTTCGATCGTTCCCGGAGCCCGTCGGGATTCGCATCTGGGAGACTTCATGGGGACGATGATCTGATTCCCAGCTTCGTCCAGGGATGAATCAGGGCCGTACTGCGTTCAGCACCGCCGAGGCCGGCGACCTGCGATCCGACGCCGGGGCACGCGCCACGTTCGCCGCAGCACTCGGGATCAGTTCCGAATGGGCGACGGTCCGTCAGGTACACGGCGGAACCGTCGTCCGAGTGCACCGGCCCGGGGATGCCGGCATGGCCGATGCCCTGTTCACGACCGCATCCGGGCTCCCTGTGGTCATCTTCACCGCGGACTGCTTTGCGGTCGCTCTCTATTGCGATCACGGTGTGGGTATGGCGCACGCGGGGTGGCGCGGTCTGTCCGCTCGGGTGATTCGCAATCTGAGAGAGGCCATGACCGATGCCGGGGCAGAGCCGACGCACGCGACGATCGGACCGGGAATCGGCCCCTGCTGCTTCGAGGTGGGCGAGGAAGTGGCTTCCGCGTTTGGCGGGCATGAGGCCGTTACGACGTGGGGAACGCCCAGCGTCGATCTCGCCGGGGTGGTGCGAGACGAACTCGACGGTCTCGAATGGTGGGAAGATGGGCGATGCACGCACTGTGGAAGTGGATTCTTTTCACACAGGCGTGATCGAACGACGAAGAGGATGGCAGGCGTGGCATGGTTGCCGTGAGATTGGCCGAGATCGAGACTCGAATTCGACGCGCAACGGAGCGTTCAGGACGCGATCGTGGGGACGTTACGCTCGTTGCGATAGGAAAAGGACAGCCGGTTGACGTGCTGCAGGCGGCGTACGACGCAGGACAGAGGGTGTTCGGTGAGAACCGGGCACAGGAACTGGTCGCGAAGGTAGAGCAACTTCCGGGTGACATCGAGTGGCACTTCGTGGGGCACCTTCAACGCAACAAGGCACGGTTGGTGCGCCCCATCGTTTCGTTGCTGCATTCGATGGACAGTGTGGCGCTGGGAGCGGCGTGGCTGAAGGGCCCGGGTTTGGCGCCTCCGGCGCTGATCGAGGTCAACATCGGTGACGAGCCCCAGAAGCCGGGCGTTCGGATCGAGATGGTCGAGGAGATCACGGATCGTCTGATCGCTCTGGGTGTCGACGTTCGCGGTCTGATGGCTGTCCCTCCGATGGCTCAGGATCCCGAGGAGGTCAGGCCGTTCTTTCGCAAGTTGGCGGTACTGCGAACCAAACTTGCGCAACGCCGACCGGCGATCACCGAACTCTCGATGGGTATGACGGATGATTTCGAAGTGGCAATCGAGGAAGGATCAACGATGATACGTCTCGGACGGGCTATCTTTGGTCCTCGCATGACAAGAGGGATCGTATGAGTTCGTTGTTCCAGAAGGCGCTGCTCTATCTGGGGCTCGTTGACGAAGAAGGCCTCGATGAAGAGCGGTCGGAGGGCGCGGCCGTTGCGCCGCTTCAGTCGAACATTCGCACGGTGTCCGGCAACGAAGCGCAAGTTCGTGGGCGCAGAGTGGAGCCACCTGAAGAGATCGGTCGACAGGGTGTCTCTGCCATGCGGGCCACTCCTCGATCCGAGACACGCGCGGATATCGTGACGGCGGTCACGTTCGATGATGCGAAGACGGTCGCCGACCGAATTCGAGGCCGTCAGCCGGTGGTGCTGAACATGCGAGACACGGATCCGGACATGGTGCGGCGTCTGATCGACTTCGCCAGCGGTCTCACGTACGGCCTCGACGGTACGATGGGAAAGATCGCCGAAGGTGTGATCCTCATCCTCCCGCACGGCCTCAGTCTCGGCCGCGCCGAACGTCGACGTCTCGCAGACCTCGACCTCTATGCCGTGGATGACGAGTAGATGGCGCTCCTCTGCAATCTGATCTTCTTTTACGAACTGGTGGTGTTCGCTCGCATTCTCATCGACTGGTTCCAAGTGCCGTTCGATCATCCGGTGGCGAAGTTTCGTGATGTGCTTGCCGTTGTCGTGGATCCGGTGCTGCGACCCTTGCGGCGCGTGATCCCGCCGCTTCGCATGGGAGGGATGGCGCTGGACCTGTCGCCGCTGGTGCTATTGATTGGTTTGTCCCTTCTTCAAGGAATCGTATGTTGAACCGGGCTATGCTGCCGATGGCGGACGCTCAAAGGTGGTTGCATGTCGTTGAATCCGATTGATATCGAACAGAAGACGTTCCGTGTTGCTCTCCGGGGCTATGCCGAAGAAGAAGTCGACGCGTTTCTCGATGAGATCGTTGCATCGATGAGATCGTACGAGAAGGGGCTCCAGGAGGCCCAGGAACGCATCAGAGAGCTCGAACGTCGGCTTTCGGAAACCCAGGAGTCCGAAGATCGGATCAGGAAGACTCTCGTCATCGCGCAAAAGACCGCAGACGAAGTGGTTCGCGAGGCGCGCTTCGAGGCGCAACAGATCCTGTCCGAGGCGCGGCTCGACGCTTCGGAGATCGAGACCGAACAGGCCAGGCGCCGCGAACGTCTGGGATCAGAGGTCGGCATGCTCCAGAGAGTCGTCGGAGAGTTGCGGACCCACGTGCGCGACCTGACGGAGCGTCTCTTGACAGAGGTGGAGGATGTGGAGGCCACCATGTCGAGTGTCATTCCAGACGAATACAGGGAACCGGAACCGGAACCGGGCTCCGAGCCGATCGAAGAGGGATTCGAGGGCGTCGGTGCCGCGGACGAATCCTCCGAGGCCGTGGAGCGGACGGACGAGATCGACGATTCTGAGGACGAAGAGAGCTTCGACGAAGTTGAGACCGGAGAAGTCTATCTGGACTCGGGTCGACGTCCGTGGGAACGCTACGGCGACTGAGCCGGCCGGGAACCAGGTACTCGAAATCCGGTACTCGAGCGAAGCTCGCCTCGCCTAACTCGCTCGTTCGATGTGCACGTGGACCGTCGCGCCGTCGATGTTCAACGTCTGACCATCTTCCACAGTGCCGACGTGCTCGAAACTGCGCGCGAGCACCTCGGTCATGATCAGCTCACGATGCCGCTCGAGTGCTTCTGTCAGGCTCGCGTCATCAGTCGACCATAGTGCCGTGATGCGGTCGCTGACGGCGAGTCCACCGTCACGGCGCAGCTGCTGAATCCGGTTGATGAGTTCTCGGGCCAACCCTTCGGCACGGAGCTCGTCGGAGAGGTTCACGTCGAGGACGACCGACAGGGGCCCCTCGGCCGCGACGACCATCCCGGGTTTCGGGCTGCGTTGCACGACGATGTCGGCGGAGGTGATTCGGCGACCCAGGATCTCCACGGGCGTTCCGGCGAGGATCGACTCGATCGAGTCTCTGGACAGGTCGGCGATCGCTGAGGCAACGTCGCGAATCGCCGCTCCGAGACGCGGTCCGAGAGCCCTGAAGTTGGCCTTCGCGCGGATGTCGACCGCAACGCTCTCATCGACACCGGTGAGGACCTGTTTGACGTTCAGTTCGTCCGCGATGATGGATGCATGGGCGTTGATCGCCTCGAGGATCAGCTCGTCGCCGGCGAAGACGGTGATTGATCGCAACGGCTGTCTGACTCTGAGGCTGTTCGCAACCCTGAGCGAGCGACCGAGCGTGACGACCGAGCGTACGGTCGCCATCTGCCGTTCGAGCGTGCCGTCGATGAGATCTCTTCTCGCAAGGGGGTAGTCGGAGAGGTGCACGCCGGCAGGTCCCTGCTCGCCAGGTTCCCGCTGGGTGACGACCAGGCCCTGGTAGATCTCTTCGGTGACGAACGGAAGGACGGGTGCAATGACCTTCGAGAAGGTCACCAGGACGTCATAGAGGGTCGCAAACGCACTGAGCTTGTCACTGTCGCTTGCTTCACGGGCACGCCAGAAGCGCCGCCGCGAGCGTCGGATGTACCAGTTGGTGAGATGATCGATGAACTCGATCATCGGCGGTACGACCGCGTACAGGTAGTAGCCCTCCATCATCTCGTTCACTCTCGAGATCAGGCTTTGCAGCATCGACAGAATCCACCGGTCGAGCTCAGGTCGGTCACCGGGCGGTGGCGCCGCAGCGAGGTCCTGGCGCGTGATGCCGTCGGCCTCCGCGTACGTCGTGAAGAATGAATACGCATTCCAGAGGGGGAGGATGACGGTCCGGGTCACCTCTTTGACGCCTGCCTCCGTGAAACGCAGCGGTTCGGCTCTCAGCAGTGGTGAGTTGATGAGGTAGGCGCGCAACGGATCTGCGCCATAGGAGGAGAGCACCTCCATCGGGTCCGGATAGTTCTTCAGGCTCTTGGACATCTTGTGTCCGTCCTCTGCGAGGATCATGCCGTTCACAACGCAGTTGCGGAAGGGCATCTCATCGAAGATCGCACTGGCAAGGACGAGCAGCGTGTAGAACCATCCTCTTGTCTGATCGAGTCCCTCGGCGATGAAGTCTGCAGGGAACTTGAGATCGAACGTGTCGGCGTTCTCGAACGGGTAGTGGTGCTGCGCGTACGGCATCGAGCCCGACTCGAACCAGACGTCGAGAACCTCGGGGACGCGGTGCATGACGGCTCCGCACTCAGGGCACGGGATAGTGACCTCGTCGACGATGTGCTTGTGCAGATCGGTGAGACGAACGCCCGATTCTGCTTCCAGTTCGTCAACGGAGCCGATGCACGTCTGGTGGCTGCACGACTCACATTCCCAGACCGGGATACAGCTTCCCCAGTACCGATTCCTGCTGATCGCCCAGTCCCTGGCGTTTTCGAGCCAGTTGCCGAAGCGCTTCCTGCCGACGTAGTCGGGAACCCAGTGGATTTGCTCGTTGAGGTCGACCATCCGGTCCTTGATGGCCTCCACCTTGACGAACCAAGTTGGGATCGCCTTGTAGATGAGCGGGGTGTGGGTGCGGTAGCAGAAAGGGTAGGAGTGGCGAATCTGCTCGCGTTTCACCAGCAGACCGCGTCGCTCGAGCAGCTCGATGAGCACTGCGTCCGCATCTTTGACGTACATGCCGGCAACATCGGGCACATCTTCGGTGAAGCGCGCCTCGGCGTTCACCGGGTCCACGAGCACGTCGAGTCCGGCGTTCCGTAGAGCGTAGAAGTCGGCTTCTCCATACGCCGGTGCCATGTGGACGAGGCCGGTCCCGTCTTCGGTGGTCACCTCGGCGCTGGAGATCACCCGGAAGGCGCCGTTCTCCCGTTCGGTCTCGAAGTAGTCGAACGGAGGCTTGTATGCGGCACCGACGAGCTCTCGTCCCGATGCCGTTGCCACCACCTCGCCATCCGGCCAGAGGTCGTCCTTGCGGGCTTCGGCCACCCAGTGTCGCTCATGGTCGCGCAGGACCGCCACATAGGAGATGTCTTCCCCGACTGCGACAGCGAGGTTTCCGGGCAGCGTCCACGGGGTCGTCGTCCAGACGACGAAATAGTCGCCTTCGCGTACAGGCCCGTGCGACCGCAAGACGGGGAGGCGTACGGTGATTGCCGGATCGTCGACGTCACGGTATTCGAGGTTGGCCTCGAAGTTCGAAAGGGGTGTTGAAGCTCCCCATGAATACGGGAGTACCTTGAAGGCGCGGTAGATGAGGCCCTTCTTCCAAAGCTGCTGGAAGACCCACCAGACACTCTCCATGAAGTCGAGGTCCATGGTCTTGTAGTCGTCCTGGAAATCCACCCAGCGTCCGATGCGGCGGGTGATCCGCTCCCACGCCTCGGTGTTGGTCTGGACCCGGGCCCGGCATGCCTCGTTGAAACGTCGAACGCCGTAGGCCTCGACATCTCTGGGACCGTTGAGACCGAGAGCCTCCTGTACCTCCATCTCGATGGGAAGACCGTGGGTATCCCATCCGAACCGCCGTACGACCTTGTGCCCACGCATCGTCCAATAGCGAGGCACGATGTCCTTGATCACTCCGGCGAGGAGGTTCCCGTAGTGGGGACTGCCCGTTGCGAACGGAGGACCGTCGTAGAAGGTGTACTCGGACTCCTGGGGGCGCATCTCGACCGATGTGTGGAAGGCGTCGATCTCGTCCCACAGATCGAGGATGCGTTCCTCGAGTTCCGGGAAGGATACGCTTGGTTGAACTCGGGTGAAGTGCTTGTCGTTCATGTCGGTTCGAGCATCGTAGCGGCCGGCGTCCAGGATCCGGTTTCCGAACCTCCGAGTTGCTTCTCCACGATGCCTGAACATCGGTGGTGGCCCACTCGTTACCCTTGTGTCGTGTCGCCGTTTCATGCCCATCCGGAAGGAACCGAGGTCGTCGTCTGGGTCGTTCCCGGCGCATCGCGGACCGAAGTGGCCGGTCTGCACGACGGAGCGCTGAGAGTGCGAGTCGCTGCTCCTCCCGAAGGCGGGAAGGCGAACAAGGCCGTGGTACGTCTGATTTCGGCGAAGACCGGTGGGAGAGTTCGTCTGCTGTCCGGCACTGCCTCGCGTCGGAAACGCCTGCTGATCGAAGGCAAGACTCCGCGAGAAGCGGCGGGGAGTCTGTTGAGTGGCGCCGGTTCGTAGTTCGTGCTTCGTATTCCGAACCTGGTATTTCGTATTTCGTATCGCGATGCAGCAGTGATGCAGGACCGCGGGGCGGTGTGACGCCTCGAGTGCAACGGCCCCGTGTTGATCGGTGGGCAAACCAGTCGCCGGTTTCGCTCTGTCGGTTCTCGGCAAGAGTGTGCGGTTCCGGTTACCGGAGACTGAGCTTTGGGCACTCCTCATCTCATGATCTGTGCACAGGCCGGCAAGGTGCTATCTTCTCGTGGACTATGACCCGTCAACTCTCGCCCTCCACCCTGGAGAAGTACCGGCGCCGCCTCGAGAAGGACCGGCAGGAGTTTCGACAGACGATCGACGCTCATCTGAAAGATCTCGAGGAAGCTCGGCTGGCCCAGGCGGCCGGAGAGCGCAGTGCCGATCCGACCAGTACGGAGACCGGTTCCGCTGCAACGGTGTTCCAAGCCGAGCTTTCCCTGGTCCGCAACACCAGAGAGTTGCTCGCGCAAGTCGATGACGCTCTCCGCAGGCTCGATGCCGGTAGCTATGGGATTTGTGTGGACTGTGGGAAAGACATTCCGGCTGCACGGCTGTCGGCGCTCCCTTACACGACGTTGTGCGTCGAGTGCGCGGCAAGACGTTGAGGCGAAAGGCGACTGCGGTCGTCCTTGGAGCGTTCGTGGTGGCGCTCGATCAGGCCACCAAGGCGTGGGCCCTCAAGGGGATTCCGCCGAACGAGAGCATCATTCTGATCCCTGGGTGGCTTCGACTCCATGTGACGGAGAACTCCGGTGTGGCCTTCAGCATGCTCCAGGGCGCCGGATCGTTCCTCGTTCTGGCAATCATCGTCGCCGTCATCGTGATTCTTCTGGCGATTCGATCTTCGGAGGGATGGTGGGAGACGCTCAGCCTGGGTCTGGTTCTCGGGGGGGCCATGGGCAACCTGGTCGACCGGCTGACCAGAGGCCCCGGCTTCTCCGACGGCAGGGTTGTCGACTGGATCGACCCGTCGTTCTTTCCGACATTCAACCTTGCCGACATATCCATCACCGTCGGGGTCGCGCTGCTGCTGCTTTTCAGTGTTCTGTCACGTGAATAGCGTGTGGGGCGGCCTTGGGGTCAATAAGAGTCTTCGAGAGCGGACATGATCATTCGAGTCGATGCCGGGCTGGCCGGCGAACGGGCAGACAAGATCGTTGCGATGCTCGCGCAGGTAAGTCGTGGTGTGGCTCGCCGACTGATCGACTCGGGAGCAGTGCAGATCGAGGGATCTCCGGTGGCACCGAAGGATCGCCTGGATGTCGGCGCGGTGATCTCGGTCGAGTTCCCGGCGGTCGAGATGCTGGAGCCCGAGGAGGTTGCCTTCGAGGTGCGCCACGAAGATGCCGATGTCGCAGTGATCGACAAGCCTGCGGGCATCGTCGTTCATCCGGGCACAGGGGTGATCGGAGGGACGCTTGCCGGTGGTCTGCTGTTCCGGTGGCCGCAGATCCGCGGCGTCGGCCAGGAGAATCGGTGGGGGATCGTCCATCGATTGGACCGGGATACGTCAGGGCTTCTTGCCGTAGCACTCACCGAAGCTGCTTACGAAGGCTTGACAGCGGCCATCAGGGCTCGCGAGGTCTCCCGGACCTACCTCGCTCTTGTTCAGGGCGGTTTCGTGCTTCCCGGCGGCACGATCGATGCACCGATCGGACGGGACCCACGGCGTCCGACACGTCGTGTCGTACGACGGGAGGGTCGACCGGCCAGGACGCACTATCGGCGCCTCGCCGGCTGGAGCGATCCAGGTGTCAGCCTTCTCGAAGTGCAACTCGAGACGGGGCGAACCCATCAGATCAGAGTTCATCTCGAATCAATCGGGCATCCCGTCATCGGTGATCGTGCCTACGGGTCGACCGGTCCCAGGATGCCTTGTGTCGAACGGATGTGGCTTCACGCGGTGTCGCTGTCGTTCGAGCATCCGATAACCGGAGTGAGCGTCGACGTCACATCTCCGTTGCCGAGCGACCTGCAGAGCACGCTCGACGAGTTGGGAAATGCCGACGTCGGGGGTTACCCGAAGAACACCTGAGCCGTGTCGTAGAGGGCTTCGTCGACACCGCGTGTGCTCTCGCAGGCCACTTCGAGGGAGACGGCACCGATATGCCTTCCCCTCAGCGCAACCATCGTTCCCCACCGTTCTTCTGCAGCGAGGTCCGCTGCGCCGACGCCAAGCCTGGTTCCCAGGACGCGATCGTAGGCGGACGGAGTGCCACCTCGTTGGATGTGCCCGAGGACGGTGACGCGCGACTCGAAACCGGTCATATCTTCGAGGACAGGGGCGATCTGATAGCTGACACCGCCGAGACGCTCGAATCCGAAGGCGTCCACCTGCTGGGGCATCGCGCACGGGGCCGGTGGCTGTACCCCCTCGGCGACGACGACCACCGAGTACTTGTGACCTCGGCGGTGGCGCGCTCGGATGATATCGGCACACTGTTCGAGATCGCAGGGGATCTCGGGGATGAGGATCGCGTCTGCACCGGCTGCGATACCCGCGTAGGTGGCGATCCAGCCTCGTGTGCGGCCCATGACCTCGACCAGCATGATGCGATGGTGGGCCTCGGCGGTGGTCGTGATCCGATCGATGGCCTCGGTGGCGATCTCGACGGCGGTGTTGAAGCCGAAGGTCGTGTCGGTGGCGTTGATGTCGTTGTCGATCGTCTTGGGGACTCCCACGACGTTCAACCCATCCTCGGAGAGCCGCAGCGCGGTTGCGAGCGTTCCATCGCCGCCGACCACGATCACGCCGTCCAGCCCGTTGTTACGCACGGTCGTGGCGATACTCGCGTAGCCGTTGCCGTGCACGTATGGATCCTTCCTCGACGAACCGAGGATCGTGCCACCTCGTTGCAGGATGCCCCGTACGGCATCGCGATCGAGTGGCACGACGTCGCCGTCCATCAGCCCTTCCCATCCATTGAGGATGCCAACGACCTCTACTCCGTGCGTGATCGTCGCTCGCGACACGACCGCCCTGATTACGGCGTTCAACCCGGGACAGTCACCTCCTGCGGTCAGTATCCCAAGGACCTTCATCAGTACAGGAACATCGGTTTGCCGGACACGTGGCGGACCTTGGGTCGATAGGTGTCCGAGTTGTACAACTCTTCGACATCGACCCGCTTGACACCCTCTCGTGTGACGCTGATCGGGACGCTGGTGTAGGTTCCGCCTCGGAGGGCGACCATACGTCCCGATGCGCCCTCGATGGCCAGGTCGGCGGCCATGACCGCGTAGTTCGTGGCGACCATCAGATCGAGCGAGTCCGGGCTTCCCGAGCGCATCAGATAGCCGATCTGCTGGTAGACGATGCCCTGACCGGTCTTTTCCTTCAGAAGCTGTCCGGTGAGTGCACCGATGCCGCCGAGCTTGCGATGGCCGTACGCGTCGGCATCCCCGCTGAGCATCATCTCGCCACCTTTGATGGTTGCACCTTCCGAGATGGTCATCATCGCGTAGTTACTCGGATTCCGGTTCCGGTCTTCCATGAGGAGGGCGGCCAGTTTGTCGATATCGAACGGGACCTCGGAGATGATCGCCCGGTCGACTCCGGCGAGATAGGCCGTGATCAGCGATGTCTCTCCGCTGTAACGGCCGAAGAGCTCGACCACCGCGAGGCGCTCGTGTGAGCCTGTCGAGGTGCGCAGGTTGTGGATGAACTGAACCCCTCGGGTCACTGCGGTCGAGAAACCGATGCAATAGTCGGTGCCGTGCACGTCGTTGTCCATCGTCTTGGGGATGGCGATGACCGGTACGCCTTCATGGTGCATGCGCAGACCGTATGACAGCGTGTCGTCACCACCGATCGGGATCAAGACATCGATCTTCTGGGCTTCGACGATGTCGAGGACGTGTCGGGTGAAGTCATATGGCGCATCGCCCGATGTCTGATCCTGAAGGAACTCGGGCACGTCTGCGGCCGGTACCTTGCCCGGATTCGTGCGAGACGTGTGCAGAAAGGTTCCACCGGTGCGATCCACCGTACGGACCCTGGCTCTGTCGAGCGGGATGAAGTTGCGGTCGAGACTTTCCGGATCGCTCGGGTTGGCTTCGAGGAGGCCGCCCCAGCCTCGGCGAATCCCCAGAACGTCGTGGCCTTCGTCGCTGACCCTGTCGACGACCGCCTTGATGCAGGGGTTCAGCCCTGGTACATCACCGCCGCCGGTGAGGATGCCGATTCTCATGACGATGCTCCCTCGTAGATGTCGATAAAGTGACGGAAGTTGGCGGCGATGTCGGTAACGGCTTCGGAACGGCTCATCGTGCCGTCCTTGAGTCCTTCCACACCTGCCCACCAGATGGTCCGGCCGATGGCGAATCCCACGTAACCTGGGGTGCCTGCGCCGACGGCGAGCCAGCGGGCGACTCTGGCACTGTCGGCCCAGCGTCCGAGGACGACGGCGGAGACGTGATCCCTTCCACCCCGACGAATCAGTTTGGAGATGAGATCACAGTCGATGGCGCGATCGAGTCCTTCGATCTTCCAGATATCCGGTTCGACGCCGGCAGCCTGAATCTCATCGATCGTCTGCAACATCAGGTGCGGACGAATCTCGGTGTCGTACGCGTCCACGTTCCCCCCGACCAACGCGAGTTGCGCCTCCGCGGCCGGCACGAGAAGCTCGAAGAGAAAGGTCCTGTCATGATCGTGGAGCCAGTTGCCAAGGCGAGCGAGCCTTGCTCCCTGCTGTTCCTTGATCTCGTCTGCGTCGTCCGGATTCCACCACACGAGCACCTTCGAGAGATCGGGATCGAATTCCTCGATGTGGCTTCCGAACGCCTCCCCGTACTCGAAGTCGAACGTAGTTTGATCAGATTTCTCGACGGGCATCGCCAGTCTGATACCACTCGCCTTGGCGTCGCGAGCCACATCGGCTCCCATCTCTTCGTCGACGAGAATGCCGATGGAATCGAGGGGGGCACCATCGGAGATAGCTTGCTGGACACCTTCGAAGATGAGCCGCTTCGCGTCGATGACACGTGCCTTTTCGTCGGCGCCGGGTTCCCTGCCTGTGATTCCGAACATCTTCTTCATGAAGCTTCCACGATGATCGAAAGCCAGGATGTAGTGGTTCCGGTTCACAGGGTCTCCTTGCCGATCAATGAGCCTTCATGCTACCCGTCGGGTTCGTCGAGGCCACTTCGGGTGGGGCCGACAAACGCTGGTAGGGTGGAAATTTCAGCGGTGTAATTCATGGACGGCTTCGCACATCTGCATCTCCACACTGAGTTCTCCATGCTCGATGGAGCAGCCCGCGTCCACGACGTGGTTCGTGCCGCGCGTGAGGACGGCCAGCCTGCAGTGGCGATCACGGATCACGGCGTCATGTACGGAGTCATCGATTTCTATCAGGCAGCGCGCGACGAGGGTGTCAAGCCGATCATCGGCGTCGAGGCCTATGTCACTCCCGGCTCACGGTTCGACAGGCCCCCGAGAAACCGAAATGTTCGCTTCCATCTGACACTCCTTGCCGAGAACAACACCGGCTACCAGAACCTCATGAAACTGGTGAGTAAGGCGTATCTCGAGGGGTATTACTACAAGCCCCGGATGGACCTCGACCTGCTCGCCGAGCACAGCGAGGGAATCATCGCGGCGTCAGGCTGTCTCGGCGGAGAAGTCCCGCAGCTCCTCGCACCGGATGCCTCGCGGGAAGAGGGGAACCAGGGCCAGGTCCGTGATTTCGACGCCGCGCTCACTGCGGCCGCTCGCTATCAGGACCTCTTCGGCAAGGAGAACTTCTACATCGAGTTGCAGGACCACGGGATCGATGCGCAGCAAAGGGTGCTTCCCGACCTGGTCGAGATCGCACGGCGGATCGGTGCACCGTTGCTCGCAACCAACGACTCGCACTACACACGACAGGAAGAGGCAGACACCCATGATGTCCTCCTGTGCATCCAGACCGGTGCAACGATCAGTGACCCGAACCGTTTCAAGTTTCAGGGTCAGGAGTTCTATCTCAAACCCGCTCGAGAGATGCGTTCTCTGTTCCCGGACGACCTCTATCCGGGCGCGGCGGACAACACGCTCGCGATCGCAGAGCGCGCCGACGTCGAGTTGAGATTCGGTGAGATCCTTCTTCCCCAGTTTCCGGTCCCGGAAGGCGAAACGGAGATCTCCTATCTGAGAGATCTCGTCTTCGAGGGAGCACGAACCCGGTATGGTGAACCACTTTCCGCAGAAGTGATCGAAAGGGCCGAACACGAGTTGAGGATCATCGAGGAGATGGGTTTCCCCGCCTACTTCCTGATCGTGTGGGACTTGATTCGATATGCCCGCGAGAACGGGATTCGCGTCGGACCGGGCCGCGGAAGCGCTGCAGGATCGATTGTCTCCTACTGCTTGCGGATCACCGACCTGGACCCGCTTCGCTACGCGCTGATCTTCGAGCGGTTCCTGAATCCCGGACGGCGCCAAATGCCGGATATCGACATGGACTTCGACGAGCGTTATCGGTCCGACGTCATCCGGTATGCCGCCGAGCGTTACGGCAGCGATCATGTAGCGCAGATCGTGACGTTCTCCACGATCAAAGGTCGTCAAGCGCTGCGGGACTCGGCGCGCGTGCTTGGCTTTTCCTACGGATTCGGTGATCGCATCGCCAAGATGATGCCGCCGGCGATCCTCGGTGCCGAGGCCTCCCTGACCCAGTGCCTCACCGATCCGGGCAAGGGTGTCGATCCGGCCCTGCGCGATTTCTTTGCCAACGCCGCGCAGCTACGAGCGGTCTACGAGACGGAGGAAGATGCCCGGAAGGTGATCGATACGGCCCGCGGCCTCGAGGGGCTTCGCAGACAGGACAGCATTCACGCCGCAGCGGTCGTGATCTCTCCCGAGCCGCTCACCAACCTGGTTCCACTGCAGCAGAAGGGTGAGGGAGCCGAGATCGTCACCCAGTATGAGATGCACGGTGTCGAGGATCTCGGACTTCTCAAGATGGACTTCCTTGGCCTACGGAACCTCGCGACGATCGACCGTGCGCTCGAGCTGATCGAACAGTCGACGGGTGAGAAGATCGACATCGACGCCATCCCGCTCGACGATCCCGAGACGTTCGAGATGATTCGTGCCGGCGATACGATCGGCGTCTTTCAGCTCGAGGGCTCGGCGATGCGTTCCCTGATCCGGGCTCTTCAGCCGGAGACGTTCGACCACATCATCGCCGTGAACGCCCTGTTCCGACCTGGCCCCATGGGCATGAACATGCACTACGAGTATGCGGACCGAAAGAACGGTCGTAAACCCGTCGAGTATCCACATCCTGCGATCGAGCCGTTCTTGCGGTCCACCTACGGGATCATCGTCTATCAAGAACAGGTCATGCAGGTTGCCCAGGCTGTTGCCGGCTACTCGATGACAGAGGCCGACATGTTGCGCAAAGCCATGGGCAAGAAGGTCAAGTCGATGATGGCACAGGAGCGCGACAAGTTCGTGGCGGGGTGCGTCGCGGCCGGGAATCCCGAGAAGCTGGGCAAGGAACTCTGGGATGCAATCGAACCGTTTGCAGGATACGGCTTCAACAAGTCGCACAGCGCGGCGTACGGATATGTCGCCTACCAGACGGCGTGGCTGAAAGCCCACTATCCGGCCGAGTACCTCGCTGCGCTGCTCACGTCCACGAAGAAGGACAAGGATCGCACGGCTTTGTACCTGAGTGAGTGCCGCAGTCAGGGCATCGAGGTGCTGGTCCCCGATGTCAACCGTTCAGAGTTGGATTTCGTGGTGCGCGACGGCCGGATCGTGTTCGGCATGTCTGCCATCCGCAATGTCGGCGAGGGTGTTGTCGAACGCATCCTCGCGGCGAGGCGAGAGGCCGGTCCGTTCAAGGATTTTCAGGATTTTGTCGATCGCGTGGACCTGTCTGCGCTCAACAAGCGTACGGTCGAATCGCTGATCAAGGCGGGTGCATTCGACAGCTTCAACGTTACGCGGCGGGGTCTCATGCTGAGCTTCGGGCAGATTCTGGATGCCACCCTGACTCGCCGGCGTAACGAGGAGATGGGACAGTTCAGCCTGTTCGGAGGCGATTCCGGTCCCGGAGACGTGCAGTCGATCTCGATCCCCTCGGTCGAGTGGGACAAGCGGGTCCGTTTGGGCTTTGAGAAGGAGATGCTCGGCTTGTTCATCTCCGACCATCCGCTCCTCGGCGTGGAGCATCTCCTCGGCCGTTTCGTGACGTGCACGATTCCTGAGCTGTGGGAGATGGAGGACACGACTTCGGTCACCGTTGGGGGGTTGGTCGGGTCGGTCAATCGTCGCTTTACCCGCAAGGGGGAGCCAATGGTGTTCTTCGAGCTCGAAGACCTCGAAGGGTCTGTCGAGATCATCGCGTTTCCGAAGGCGGTGATGGCCGCAGGCCCCATGATCAGAGAGGACGCCGTCCTCGTCGTCAGCGGCCACCTGGATCATCGCGGCGATGACATCAAAGTGATCGCCCGCGAGGTCATCGAGCCTGAGCTTCGTTCTGAGCAGTCCGTGCGTTTGAAGGTGCCGGCCGTCCAGCTTTCACCCGATCTCGTGTCGAGACTTCAGGAGATCCTCGCGAATCATCCAGGTCCGGCTCCCGTCTATATCGAGATGATGTCGAATGGTGACTCGAAGGTGTGGCAGCTGTCCGATGAGTACCGGGTGGAGCCGAGGAGCGCACTGTACGCCGAACTCAGAGAGCTGTTGGGCTCCAAGGCGGTCACGTAGGAAGGTTCCGGCAGTCGGGTGGAGGCCGGCTACCGGGCCGCTCCAAGCAGGCGGTCCAGATCCAGGCCTTCCGCCGAGTCGATCATCGCAGCGAGTCGCTCCAGGTCCGTCGGCGCGCTGGATTGCCAGGGGATCGTCGCGGGATGGATATGCCAGCGAGCAGAGAACCGATGGCGGACCGCGGCTTGGCGGTGCGCCTCTGTTCCCCACCGGCGAAGATTCTCGGCGATGGGCCCGGACACGGGAGACTCGGCTCCGTACCAGGCTTCGGGCAGCGTGCGGTTGAAGACGACGAACTCCGGTGGTCCCGGTTCGAGTTCAAAGAAGCGGGCGGCTTCGGCGATGGGCGAAGGATCTGCGGTGGTGACCACCACCGTGTGAGCGCTGCGGAGGAGGCGTTCGATTTCCTTGCTTCTCTTGGCAATACCGTCGTACGCAGCACGAAGATCGAGCAGGAAGTCTGCAACTGCTTCGAGGAGCTCGGAGCCGAGCGCGACATCCGCGATCCGGAGTGCGGGACGAGCGGTGAACTGGTAGAAGAGTTTGCGTCCCGGCAGCGAGCCGCCGGTCAGCCACTTGAGCAGGCGGCCACCGATGAGATCGCGCATCCTGGCCGGAGAGGTGAAGAATTCGATACCGCCGGCGGCAGGCGGGGTATCCACGACGATCACATCCCATCGCTCGCTCTGGGCATGCACGGTCATCTCTTCGGCGGCGGCGAATGCCTGGGATGCCGGGAAGTGCTGTGTTGCGGCCTCGAAGAACGGGTTCGAGGTCAGCCTCGGCGCAACTTCCGGTGGCGCGTAGTGCTGGGCGATCTCATTCCAGGACCGGGCGGCGTCGACCATCGCCCCCCAGAGCAGCGGCTCCTCTACCAAGGGAGTGGGATCTGCACCCAGATCGTCGAGTCCGAGGGCCGTTGCGAGCCGTTTGGCCGGATCGATGGTGACAACAAGCGTGCGATGACCGCGTCGGGCCGCGGCCAGGGCCAGCCCTGCGGAGAGGGTCGTCTTGCCGACACCGCCGCCGCCGGTGATGAGCACGATGCGAGTGCTCACAGGGCCCGCCACAGGTCCGCGATCCGTGCTGCAACCTCGGGTGGCGTGTGCAATCCGAACAGGTATGGGATCTGTGGCCCATCCGGCAGATCTCGGAGCCACCGTTGCTGTTCTTCGTACAGGGCCGTGTGGAGCAGCGCCGCCTCTTTGGCGGGTCCGTCTTCGAGATGATCGATGTCGTCCGCCGCCGTACCGAGAGCCGGCAGAGTTCGATTCACGACGACGGCGGCCGTGGTGATGAGTCCCTCGTCGCGCACATCCTCGAGGCTTTGGAGAGTTTCGGTGACGGGGAGCTCCTCGGGGATCGTCACGACGACGAGACCTGTCGCGGTATCGTCGGTGAGCAGGTGGGTCATCCACGCCGTTTGATCACGAACACGACCGGTCCCAACGAGTCTGGCGACGGTCGTGGGGGCTCGCAGGTGCGAGCCGATCTGGCCGGTCGGAGGGCCGTCCGCCACGACGAGGTCCCACGGGCCGCTTCTGGCCTCGTAAAGGACCTTCCCGATGGTGATGACCTCTCGGATACCGGGTGCCGTCGACGCAACGGCATCGAATGCCCTCGCCACCGGGCCAAGCTGGGCGACCCTCGGCACGCCGAGTTGAACCCGAAGATATTCGTTGAGCGCAGCAGGTCGCTGGATCGCCATGGCTTCCAGGCCGGGTCGGATACGGGTGGGCGTGTAGCTGAGCCTGTCGACGCCCAAGTGGGCCGCCAGGCCTGCGCCGTCGGTCATCGCGACTGCGAGCACCCTCTTCCCGTCGTAGGCGGAACGAAGCGCGAGAGCGGCACTGACGGCAGATCTGCCGACACCACCCTTGCCGGTGATGATGAGCAATCGCTTGTCGAACACGTGATCAGCGTAGTGCGCCCGGGCGACACGACCGGTTCGAGACCTTCGCAAGACGGTAGCCTTCCGGGGGTCTGCCGGGCAGCGGCGGTGCACGCGCCAAGCAGTGTTCGGCGGGCCCCGAGTGAAGGAGGAATCATGGCCGAGTTCGACGTAGACGAGTTCTTGCGGCGTTTCGAGGAACGAGCGAAGGCGGTGAAGGAGCGAGGTCTACCGCCCGTGGCCGGGCCGGAGCGCAAAACCCTCATCGAGCAGGCCGAACGCGACTATATGGACTTTTCTCTGGTGGCTGCTGCCGACTGGTCGCTCGAGGAGGGCTCGTTGGTGCTGAGAATCCCGCTGCGTCGCCCGTAGGACCCTGCTCGGCGTTGGCGGGCGTAGGGGCGACCGGGCGCATCACGTACATCGTGCCGGGTCGCGGGTACTCCCGCACTTCGTATCACGGCCTCAGGTCGATGCAACGGTGTGGGGCGGGTGAGACGGCTGCTGCCATCAACTTCGAAGAGTCGCAAGACGTGACGGATCGATGCAGATCACTCCGGCCCGGTTGAGAACCGATCGGGTAGATCTGTGCCGATGACTGGTACACGGCCGTCGAAAAGCGTGCCGTTCATCGTGCAACGGCTTCGTCGTCGGGTATCGTCGCCGGAGATCGGCAGGCGGCTCAAGGAGCGGTGTTCCGCCTTTGTTCGGCACGACGTTCACTCTCGAGGCGCTCCAGATCAGGTTCCGAGTAGTCGACATACCGCATCGCGTCGGCGATCAAATGATGTCCTGCGATGTCGCGGATCTGACGGTGCATCTCCTGGACCACTTTGCGGTATCCCGGGTGACCGGCAGGCTGACTCCGCAGCTCGAGCAGGTGAAATGCCTCGCGAGCATTCATCTCCATGACGAAGCGGATGTTGAAGCCGAAAGGAACGACGTACTGGGCGACCGTCGAACCCACAGAATGTTCCAGGGTGTCGTGGAGTGTTGCGGCCTCGGTCATCGCTCGGTTCCATGAGTCCTCGAGGTGGGCATCGGCCAGATCGTGAGGTGTCTCTTGGCCGTGGCCGGTCGTCAACTCCTGCCAGTCGATGGTCAACATGCGGTGCCGCTGGAGGTCACGAAACGCCCCGTAGTCACACAACACGTCGAAACGGTACATGGGACGTTCCATTGCTCGCCCCGGCCGATGTCGTCTGTTCCTCCGATCACCTACCAGGGTCGTAATCACTTTGGCGCGCTCGTCCGCGGGCATGGCGTCGGCGATCCGGAGCAGCTGGGCGTCAGGCAGATTCGATGCCGGGTACAGGGCGGCGGCAACCAGTTTCACTTCGGCGTCGGGATCCCAGTCGGTGAGCGTTACGAACGGCTGTGGGTCGGGTATGGCACCGAGGTCATCCGCGATGGAGCGAACTGCAGCCTCGGTCTCGGCCAGGTACCTGCTCCACGCCACGCCGCGGTCCTTGATGTCGACCCGTCGCAGGAACGAAGGGATGACGGTGCGTAACTCGACGAGCATCATCTCCCCGTAGTCACGGACCTCGGCGAGGGGATGTGCCTGCATGCGCATGAGCGCCATCTCATATGCCTGACCCGACGCGTAGATTCCGACGTTGGACAGCGTGGAAGCCGGAAGCAGTCCTCTCGCCGTGTCGCATGCCTTCGCTCTGATCGTGGCCTGCCAGACCCCTTTCGAATCATCCTGTCGGGGAAAGCGTCGCGCGTAGATGTCGGTCATCGTGCGCACAACCTGGGAGTAGGTGTCGAAGAGCAGGTCCATGGTTCGGTGATAGGCGCCGGCATGCTCCGAAGCGGTGACCTCGGGAGGGGTCATGTAGCGGTAGCGGTCGCCGAGTTTCGTGTCGTAGTAGATGTAGCGGGTGCTCTGTTCGAGATATGCGGCGAGTCGGCCGCGTTCGAGTACCTTCGTGAGCAGGTTCGATGCCTGTTCACAGGCGATATGTGCTCCCCCGAGCTGCGCGACGGAATCATCGCCGAACTCGAAAAAGACCCGGTCGTAAAGTCGTTCCGCCCTGCGAAGGCTGTAGAGACGGTCGTTGGTGTCGATGTGCCGCGCGATCGTCGCGATGCCGGTCTCGGGGTCCGCCAGGAACTCGTCGAGGAAGAGACGCCGTAACGACTTGGAGCTACGGCTGTACCGGGCGAACAGGGCACCTTTGACCACTTCGGGGAGGTTGATCAGGGCAAAGACGGGACGGTCCACGTTGCTGAAGAACGGAGAGAGGACGCTGATTTCTTCAGCCGTAAACGGTTCCCGATAGAACTCCACCGATCGGATTGTACCGGGAGGGCGCCGGGAGGCGGGTACCCTTGTTTCCCGTGACGTGGCTTCGCATCCTTCTCGGCGTGCTTCTGGTTGCCGCCCTGACCGTGGCGGTCGTACCGTTGCTCGTGCTGCTCAATCTCGCCGGGGGCGGGACCGGCTACGGGCTTTGTCCACACGGTCTCGAGTCGTGTGGCGTCGGATTCACAGACGGCCTCGAACTGCTGCTCCTACTCACGCTTGCGCTGTTCGGCCTCCTGGGGGCAATCCGCGTCGTGGCGCGCGGTATTCGACACGTTCAACGGCGGGCCGAAGTGGAAGAGGCGATGCGCCGCCTCAATGAGCAGGTGTGATCGCCTCCGCAGCAGGGAGAGCGTCCGTGTCCTTGGTGCGTGCCAGCACGAGGTAGATACCGACGAGAATCAATCCGGCGCCTGTCCATCCTCGTGCGTTGAGACGCTCCTGGAGGATCCATGCAGCGGAGAACGCGGCAACGGCGGGTTCAAGGGAGAGCATCACGGCCGTTCGAGTCGGGCCGACGACGGTCTGAGACCAGATTTGGAGGAGGAACGCCCCCGCACTGACGGCCAGACCTGTCATGATGAGCGCCGGTAGGACATCCACGTTCGGCAATGGGAGCCCCTCACGAACGAATGAGACGGCGAGCGCCAATGCGGCCGTGACCAACAGCTGGACGGCCGTGAAGGGAACCACGGGGTGGCGGGCAACGACTCGTGACAGCACGACGATGTGGGCTGCGAAGGCGACGGCGCACCCGAGAGTCAGCAGATCGCCGGTCGAGAGCGATACTCCCTGTCGCAGGGTCAGCAGTGCAAGGCCGACAAAGGCGACACCGGTGCCACTCAGTGCCCAGCCCGAGGGTTTTGCGCGTCGGACGATGGCGGCGATGAGCGGGGTGAAGACCACGTACAAGCCGGTGATCAGCCCGGAGTTCGAAGCACTCGTTCTGGCGAGCCCTTCGGTCTGAAGAGCGAAGCCTGCGAACAGGAGAGTTCCTGCCAGCAAGCCGTCGCGCCAGATGCCGAGGCGTCGCGGGAACGCCAAGACGAGCAACGCCAGGGCGCCGATCAGGAAACGCCATCCGACGAACGCCATCGGTGGAAGGATGATCACCGCCCGTTTGACAACGACGAAGGTCACCCCGAAGAGAACCGCGGCGAAGGTCAGTGCGACGTAGGCGATGAGGGGGCGGCGCATCGAGAAGTCAGCCGGCGAACGTGATCACACCGCTCCAGAGAGATGTGGCTCGAGCGTGAGAGACAATTGGCTGGGGATGGCGGGCGAACAGGGCCTGCCGGTCGGGGCCGGGCCGGCGCTTGCGGACACACTTCTTGACGGGGATGAGCGCCAGCCTCTTGTGCCGGGTTGCCGTCGTCTCGTGTGGGATTCGTCCGGCTTCAGAAGGGGAGATCACCTCGGGGTTGTGGCGGATCGGTTGTTCGGCAAGCGGTTCGCCGATACCGGGCATCCTCTCGGCGACGACTTGATCACCGGGAAACGGGTCCATCATCGGCGACTCGGCGCCTACGCGTTTGTGGTCCGGCATGGCATGTCGTAGCAGCATGGCGGCGATGGTAGCGACGCATAGGAGCCCGCCGAGCACTACATGGCACGCATCTCGACGACCGTGCATCGCCGCTCGCAGCGTTCTCCGTCTCGACGCACCCCGGGCGGTGCGCCTTCGTTGTGCGGCCTTGCGAGCGACACGCACAGCCGCCGATCTCCACACCGGCATTACTCGGCAGACTCCTGGAGCCCGCCGAGCACTACATGGCACGCATCTCGACGGTGCCGAGGAACTCGGTCGGGAAGCCGGCCGCCGGCTTGCTCTTCTTCGGTTCTCGGCAGAAGCCGCCATCCTTGCCCTGCAGTCTTGAGGCGGGGTAGGTCGCGAGACGAAGTACGAAGTACGAGATACGAACTACCTCATCACGCACGTGACACGCAAAGGCCGCCGATCCGCATACCGACATCACCGGTCGAGCCCGGCTGTGTCGCGCCCCGCTACGATGCCGGACGTGATCGACAGTGAACGCGCCTTGGAGATTCTCAGTCGCCTCGAACGAAGATACCCGAAGGCACGAATCGCCCTCACATATCGGGATCCCTGGCAGCTCCTCGTGGCGACGGTCCTTTCGGCACAAACCACCGATAACAACGTGAACAAGGTGGTTCCGGAGCTCTTTCGTGCTTTTCCGACTCCCGAGGACCTTGCGGCAGCAGACCCGGAGGAAGTTGAACGGATCGTGTTCACGACGGGTTTCTACCGGCAGAAGACCAAAGCGATCATCGGGCTGTCCCAGGTGCTCGTCGACCGCTTCGGCGGCGAGGTACCCGACGATCTCGACAAACTGGTCGAACTCCCCGGTGTCGGTCGCAAGACCGCCAGCGTCGTTCTGGCCGAGGCGTTCGGCCGTCCGGCGATCGCCGTGGATACGCACGTCAAGCGTCTCTCCAACCGTCTTGGCTTCACGACGCACAAGGATCCGAACAAGATCGAGCAGGACCTCAAGAGACTGTTTCCAGAGTCGGCTTGGCGGGGGCTCTCGTTGCGATTGATCCAGTTCGGGCGTGATGTGTGTACGGCGAGAAAGCCGCACTGTGGCGAATGCGAGCTGGCCGATTTGTGTCCATTCCCGGACAAGAGCTTCGAGTAGCCGGTCTCAACTCGAGACCCGGAGGTTTCTCGTCAATGCAAGCGTCGCCATTCGACGCTGCTATTGACAGGAAACGAGGGGGTTGGTTTCTGGTCAATGCCGGCGTCTCTATGCGACGCTCGCATTGACGAGAAGGGGTTGGCGGGCAGGAGCCCAAACCTCCTATCCCGCTTCCAGGATCCGACCTCGTGTCTCGGGGATTGCCAGTACGAGGCCGGCGGCGATGACCATGCATGCTGCGAGCGCGGTGATCGTCGTCGAAAGCCCGAATCGGTCGATGATCTCCCTGCCGGCCGTCAGACCCGAGACCGCACCCAGCACTCCCGCCACGTTCAGCCACATCACGGCCGTTGCCCGTATCCTGGTTGGGAACAGCTCATTACGCAACGCACCGAGCGATGGCACCGTGGCAAACGCTCCAAAGCCGGAGACGGCTGCTGCGGCGGCGAGGGCTGCCGGCGAGGTGAACCGGAACATGCCGACGCCGCCGGCACCCGCCATCAGGAGCGCTCCGAACAGCACCGGTTTGCGCCCCCACAGATCCGAGAATCTTCCTCCGACGAGGAATCCGAGGCCGCCCAAGGTTCCGCCGGCGAGGAGCACCCCAACGGCGACCGGAGTGCGAAGGCCGACGTCGTTGACGAGTCGCTCCATGGCGAACGTTGCAGCCGGTGCGGAGAAGGCGGCCGAGAGGAACGACAACGCGGCGACGATCCAGAAAGGGCGTCTCTCCATGTGCAGCAGCGGGGCCCAAAGGGCGGGTGGCTCTGTCGGCGCCACGAAGAGGGGACTTTCGTGGAGGCGGTGGGCGACGAAGGGATAGAACACAAAACCGAGCGCACTCGCGCCGTACAGGAACCTCCAGGATTCGGGACCGAGATCACTGATCGGGACGAGAACGAGTGCGACTCCCGCGCCGAAGCTGATCGCGCCCCCGAAGATCGAGATGCCGTATGCCCGAATGGCAGGGGCGAGCGATTCGGCCAGCATGACGAGGGCGACGGCGCCTACCGCCGAACCGGTCATACGAACCACGGTCTGCAGGATCGTGAATGTGGCGGCGTTCGGGGCGAGTGCCGTCGCTGCGTTGGCGACGAGCATGGCGGAAAAGGCGCCGAGCAGGACCCTGCGCCTCCCTCTTCGGTCTCCGAGGAGCGAAAGCAGGACCGCCACGATGGCGCCGAGCCGAACGATTCCGAGCAACTGGCTCATCTCGCCGGTCGTGATGGCGAGCGAGCGTCGAACGAATGGCAGGGTGTTCGCTGCCTGGGCAAGGGCATGACCTTCGAAGAACCCCAGGATCGAGGTCAGGACGACGATCCGTATGTCGGATCGGGTAGGTGGGACGGGAGGTTGTACGAAGCGGGGCAGCTTCATGCCACGCCGGTGCCTTCGGCGACGTGCTGATCGGGTTTCAGGAGAACGACTCCTTCAGGGCTCATGGCTCCGAGGACGAGCACGTCGGAGCGAAAACCGCCGACCCGCATCGGTTCGAATCCGGTGACGGCGACGATCTGGCGGCCAACCAGGTCATCGGGCGTGTAGCGATCCGTCAGCCTTGCGGAGGACTGCAGGATGCCGAGTTCACCGAAGTCGATCCACATACGGTACGAAGGGTTACGTGCCGTTGTGTTGATCTCTGCCCGCACGACGGTCCCGATGCGGACCTGGAGCGCTTCCCAGTCTTGGTACGTGGCCATGGGCGGTCAGCGTAGCGAGGAGTCTGCCGAGTGATGCGGTGTTGTGGATCGCTCAGAGTCGTTTCGAGCGTGTATTTCGTACTCCGTATTTCGTATTTCGAGGACGCGCAGATAGGCGGAGTTGGTTCTCGAGTCGCATGGGAATGGCGTGTGCCGAGGGTTCGTCGACCAGCGAGAACCTTCTGGCTGCCGAGCATGGCGAAGCGCTGTGTCCTCAGGTCGTTGCCCTGTCGGCCGATCCGTTTCGTATCGCGATCCAAGTTCGACCCAAGGGGGCGTGGTGGGTGTGACTCCTTCGTGTGCCACCTCGGGGGCGAGAACATGCGAGTAGGGATGTTCGCCGAGCTGTGTGTCATGCATGGGCCGGCAGCCCTCGCCATGCCGACCTCCGGGGTTGGCCGACGAATCCGGCCGGTGCATGATGCTTCGTGCCAGAGGATCTCAACTATCCTGCCCGCCCATGGCCGACGTTGGCATCATTACCGCATTCGTTTTCGGCATCGTCTCGTTCCTTTCCCCATGTGTGCTGCCGCTGCTGCCGGGGTATCTCAGTCTGATGTCCGGATACTCGGTGGGAGACCTCCAGAGTGGGGACGCTTCGTCCACGAGGATGTTTCGGGTCACACTCACATTCGTGATCGGCTTTACGATCATTTTCGTCATCCTTGGCGCGGCAGCGACCTCGGTGGGACACTTCTTCCTGCAGCACCAGCGCATCGCGCTGCAGGTCGCGGGATGGATCGTGATCGCGTTCGGCCTGCTGATCGTCGTCTCGGCGTATTCGAGTTCGCGATACCTTGGTTTCCTGACGAGAGAACGGCGTATCGATGTCAAGCCATCGAAACTCGGGGGATGGGCGCCGCTCGTCATGGGTCTCGCTTTCGGATTCGCGTGGACACCGTGTATCGGTCCCGTGCTTGCAGCGATCCTGGCGGCTGCTGCCGTTCAGGAGACAGTCGGTCAGGGGATGATCCTGCTGCTCGCATACGGCCTCGGTCTCGGAGTCCCATTCATCTTGTCAGGAGTGGGCCTGTCGAAGGCGTTCAGGGCGGTGGGGTTCCTGAAGCGGTATCTACGCCCGATCAACGTGGTGTCCGGGCTGCTCCTCGCCGGCTTCGGCGTCCTGATGATCACCGGGAAGATGGCCATCCTCTCGGGATGGGTGCAGGAGATCTTCTCCAAACTCGGCCTCGAATGGCTCGCCACGATCTGAGTTCGGGAGGTCCTGCCGTCGAGCGCCTCACGTCGTGAACGCGCACAGCGGTTGCCATCAATGTGCACGGGGCTGCGCTCGTGCACAGTCGAAGCGCCTGGTCGTTTCTGCAGGCCTCATCACCCAAGATCTCGGCTGGGCACGTGTCGGAGTTGGGCCAGGGAGGGGCATCGATGTGCGACGGGTGGGTCGCTCTGCGGGCGCCGTCGTGCATGACTTGCCGATCCGGCCTTTTACACAATGCTGACATTTCCTCAACGGTTTGCTCGCATCTGCCGATGATCCTTTTCGATGACGCGCCCACCGACAATCATGGAGGGTCTCATGGACCGCGGCCGCATCCTGCTGATCGAAGATGAAGAACCGATTGCCGATATGTTGCGCGTATTCTTCGAGCGTGAGGGGTATCGCCTCGTCCATGCGGTCTCTGGCGAGATCGGGTTGCAGCGTTTGGAGGAGCGACCGGCGCGAGCCGTGCTTCTGGATCTCAACCTTCCCGGAATCGACGGTGTCGAAGTGTGCCGACGCATCCGTGCCATCTCGGACATCCCGGTGATCATGCTCACCGCCAGGGACTCGGAGATCGATAAGGTCGTCGGCCTCGAGATCGGAGCGGACGACTACGTGACCAAGCCGTTCTCGCCTCGCGAGCTGCTGGCACGAGTCAAGGCGGTCCTTCGGCGGTCCGAAGAAGCTCCGGTAACCACGAAGGCACTGTCGGTCGCCGGCTTCGAGATCGACGCGGGACGCAGAGAAGTCCGAGATGCGGAAGGTAACGTGATCCGACCGACGGCCAGGGAGTTCGATCTCCTCTGGTATCTGGCCGAGCACGCCGGCTTGGTGCTTTCCCGGGGTCAGATCCTCGAAGCGGTTTGGGGTTACGAGTACTTCGGTGAGACGCGTACGGTCGACGTGCACATCCGCCAGCTGCGCAAGAAGCTCGATGGGATTCCCATTGAGACGGTATGGGGTGTCGGGTACCGGTTGGAGGCGTCGTGACCGCCATGTCTCTTCGGCCGTCGACACGGTCGGCGGCGTTCAGATGAGAAGAAGACTGTTCTGGAGCATGCTCGGGATCGCCACGCTGGCGTTGGTGCTGGTTGGAGTCTTCGGGGCGATCCTCGGTCAGGTGGCCGTGTCCCGAGAGACCATCCGTCAGATGTCCCAGGAAGCTGCCGCGATCGAGCGTCTGGTCGGGAACCAGTTCCTTGAAGAGACCGGTGACCGGGTTACGCTGCAACGCCTTTCTTCAATCCTGCGCAACGGTGAACTCCCGAAGGATTCGACACTCGGCAGACGCCTACGGACACTCCTGGCAACGGCAGAACAGATTACCGGTGGTCGTCTCGTCGACCTCGGATGGATCGATGCACAGGGTCGGCTGCACCTCTTCCTGAATCCGACGATCGGTGAAGCGCTGCGTTTCAACGTCACGACCTTACGGGAGGGGAACGACAGTGTCGTCCGCAGGCGGATTCCCGGTGAAGAGCAAGCCGTACTCGCCGTGGCACACCCGATGAAGGCGAGCCGTCTCGTCGTCGTCGTGTTCCAACGCACAACGCTGATCAATGGGCGGAGCTTCTTTCGTGTGATGCTGATCGCGTTCGGTCTTGCCGCGCTCCTGTCTGCAATCGCCGCCCGCCTGCTTGCCAGGCGGCTGAGCAAACGTGGCGCGAAGCTGGCGGAGGCCGCGCGAAACCTCGCCGATGGGGATTCTTCGGCCAGGGTCGACCTGCCGGGTGACGACGAAGTGGCCGACATCGCTCGAGCGTTCAATGAAATGGCCGACCGGCTCGAAGCAACCCAATCCGGAGAGCGAGAGTTTCTGATGAGTGTCGGTCACGATCTGCGTACTCCTCTCACCACGATCGGTGGGTACGCGGAAGCTCTCGAGGAAGGGGGCCTGGACGAGGAATCTGTTGCTCGCATCGGCGGGGTCTTGTCCAGCGAGACCGGCCGACTGCGTCGTCTCATCGAAGACCTGATGATGCTTGCACGGCTCGACGCCCGAGAGTTCACCCTGCGCCCCGAGTTGGTGGACGTGGCTGCCCACCTGCGAGGGATTGCCGACACATTTCGTCAACGTGCAGCAGATGCCGGGTTGCGGTTCGTTGTCGATGTCGAGGAGACAGGTTCGTTCGAGACGGATCCCGATCGGCTTGCACAGATCTCGGGGAACCTCATCGAGAACGCACTGCGGTACACCCCAGAGGCGGGAACCGTGACGTTTCGCGTCGCCAATGGGGAGCGCAGTGTTGTGCTGGAGGTCGTCGATTCCGGTCCGGGTATCGAGGCCGAGGACCTTCCCCGGGTGTTC
>JAADGS010000026.1:153848-176970 GCA_013152275.1 Actinomycetota bacterium
CGAGGCGATGCGGGGAACGGTCACCGTCTCTTCGGGCGACACCGGGACGACGTTCCGGGTGGAACTGCCGAAGTGAGACTTCCGTCATCGGTGGTCGGTGCTTCCTCGTTGCGTTGTGGGTCGGGGGCGGATTGTGAGATCTCGCCGTGAATGTATCGTCCTGTAGGTGGACCGTACCGGTGGCATGGGCGATCACGGTGCTGTCACTCGTAGGTTTCGTCGTTTTTTCGACAACCCAACTTCCCGAGGCCGTCCACGGCGCGCCCGACTTTCCCAATTACTACTTCGGGGGAGAGCGCCTCCTGTCGGGTGAACCGGTGTACGGACCGATCGGCGAAGATGTGCGGGAGCTCTTCGGCGTGGACGGTTACAGGAACTATCCGGCCGATCCACCTGCGACGGTCGTACTCCTTGCACCGCTGTCCCTGTTGCCCTACACGGCGGCATGGTGGCTGTTCTTCGCGTTGTCCGCGGTGCTGCTCATGGGAGTCGGCTACTCGACTGCGAAGGAGGTTGGCTGGTCACGGCCCGGCGCAGTTGCCCTCGGGGCCACCATGCTGATCACTTCGGCCGGGAGGTTTCTTCTCTTCCGGAATCATATGGAGGCGATCCTCCTGCTGTTTCTCTTTCTCGGGTGGCGGGCGTTGCGGCGTGGTCGGGATCTCGAAGGTGGAGCCTGGTGGGGGTTCGCTGCGGCCCTGAAACTCTTCCCCGTTTTTCTGATCGTCGGGTTGCTCGCGGTGCGCCGAACCAAAGCGGCGGTTTCTGCGGTGATCGCAGCCGTGGTCGCAACAGGCCTGGGTGTGACGATCCTGGGCTGGGACAACACCATGACGTTCATCCGGGACGTGCTTCCGGCTTCGAAAGAGTGGTACGGGGCGTTCGGGAACTACTCGCTTCTGTCGTTCGGAACGGCTCTGGTCTCCGAACCGTTCGGATGGGTCCTGGGTGCTGTGGGCGCTCTTGCCCTCACCTGGTGGTACTGGCGCAGAGCGGAGACCGTCGATCAGGCATGGGTGGGTGGTGTCGCCGCGATGCTGCTGATCAGTCCGCTGTCCTGGCTCAACTATCTGGTCCTCGTGGTGCCGGGCGTGATGCTGATCGCGCGTCGTCTCGACGTGAGGACGGCTCGTGGACGATGGACACTTCTGGGTCTGGCCGGTTCACTCGGATTCTGGGGACCGATCCTTTTCGCAGAACGGGTGCCATCCGTCCTGCTGTCATTCGTTCCCACGTACGGGCTGTTGGCTCTGTTCGTATTGGGCATGCACCGAGCGGTCGAAACCTGACGGCGGGTGCCCGTCGGGGAGAGAACCGTCCCGGCCGGGGAGTGGGGGGATTCGGCAAGGGGATCGGTTCAGAGCGCGGACACCCGCCGTCGAGAGCAAGGTAACGCGTCCGGGGTCTTATCGGAGTGCCATGCTTGCCGGCCCGCCTGGTGAACGACAGGAGGTTCGTACCGGGAGTGGGATTCGAACCCACACGTCCTTTCGGACAACGGATTTTGAGTCCGCCGCGTCTACCATTCCGCCATCCCGGCTCGCATCACACAGTATGGTACGTGCGGGCATGACACGACGCATCGAGCGCAAGCTCTTCCGCATCAACGACGAGATCGAGCGCCTCCTCCGAGAAGAGAGACTCGTCTTCGACGAACTCCAGTATCACCGGCACATCGCAGATGATGCCCGGCGGGATGCTGTGGTCGGCGATGCCGACGATCGCGCTTTCGCCCGAGAGACCGAGAGGGATGTGCCTCGATTCGAACGTGCCCTCAACGACTTGAAGCGCAGACGCGGCAATCTGGAAGAGGAGCGGGCGAGGCTTCTGAACAAGCTCGGGGACCTGTGATGGAGACGCTTGCACTCCTCGACGGACACAGCCTCGCGTACCGGGCGTTCTACGCGCTTCCGGAAGACCTGACCACATCGTCCGGCCAGCCGACCAATTCGGTGTACGGGTTCACCTCGATGCTCCTCAAGCTCTTGGCCGACCACCACCCGGACGCGGTCGCCGTCGCCTGGGACACACCGGTGCCGACCTTCCGCAAGGAGGCCTACGAGCCGTACAAGGCGCAACGCGCCAAGGCCCCCGACACCTTTCGTCGCCAGCTACCTCTCATCAGAGAAGTCGTCGACAGTCTCGGGTTTCCTCAGGTCGAAGCCGACGGGTTCGAGGCAGACGACGTCATCGCGACGATCGCGGCTCGGGCTGAGGAGGCAGGTTGGCGTGTGATCGTGGTTACGGGGGATCGTGACGCGTTTCAACTGATAGACGATCACGTGACGGTTCTCTACACACGGCGCGGCATCAGCGACATCGTGGTGGCAGACGCTGCATGGGTGGAGGCACGCTACGGGATCCCTCCTTCTCACTACGTGGACTATGCAGCGCTCCGCGGAGATCCTTCGGACAACCTGCCGGGCGTACCCGGAGTGGGGGAGAAGACGGCCGCGCGACTGATAGGAGCCCACGGCACTCTCGAGGGAGTCTATGAGCACCTCGCAGACCTGACACCGAAGCTTCGAGAGAATCTCGCAGCGAACCGGGAACAGGTGTTCCTCAATCGGCGCCTGATGTGTCTACGGCGCGAAGTGCCACTCAGTCTCGATATTGCCGACCTCGCCAATCGCACGTGGGACCGGGAGAGGGTGCAGCGGCTGTTCGAGAGTCTCGAGTTCAAGGTGCTCTGGGAACGCCTCGTCGGACTGGACGAGAACAAGCTTCCCGCAGAGGTCTTGGATGTGGCCACCCGGACCGTCATCGACCCCGAAGAGATAGCCGGAGTCGTTGCCGCGTCCCCGCTGGTGCTGGAACCGGTGTGGGAGGTGGAGACTCTCGCCGGGGTGACGGTGGCGGAAGGCATCGACGGGGCCGTGTTCATTCCTGTCGAGTACCTGGAAGCGATGTACGGCGTGTTGAGTGACCCGGACCACCCGAAAGTCCTGCATGACGCCAAGCCGTTCATCAGAGCCCTGCTCGAACGCGGAGTGGGTTTCGAAGGTCTTTCTTTCGACTGTGCGCTTGCTGCCTATCTGATCAGCCCCGCGTCGCGAAGCTACTCCCTTGCCCACATCGCCGATACCGTTCTCGGCGTCGAACTCGAATCGGTGGATGCAACGAAGCAGGGCACTCTGGATTTCGGAGGTGGTCCCGACATCGAAGCCTCAGGCCGGCGGGTCGTCGCCGTCGCCAGAGTCGCCGAAGTACTTGGTCCGCAGCTCGAGGCCCGCGGAGAGCGAGAACTTCTCGAGAACTTCGAACTCCCTCTCGTTGGGGTGCTCGCTCGGATGGAAGCAGCCGGTATCGGGGTCGACCGGGAGTACCTGGAGCAGCTCGGAGCCGATCTGAGGGTGGATCTGGCGGGCCTCGAGAGCGACATCTATGACGCCGCAGGCACCGTGTTCAACATCAACTCGGCCGGGCAACTTCGTGAAGTGCTCTTCGACAACTTGGGGCTCCCGGTATTGAAGAAGACACCGAAGGGTGCGCCGTCGACCGATCAGTCGGTACTCAAGAAACTGGCAACGGCGCATCCGGTCGTGGCGTTGCTGCTCCGTTACCGCGAACTGGAGAAGTTGCGGTCCACCTATGTGGATGGGTACCTACCGTTGATCGAAGAGGATGGACGTATTCACACGCGGTTCAATCAGATGGGCGCAGCGACCGGCCGCCTGTCTTCGGATCGACCCAACCTCCAGAATATCCCGGTACGTTCGGAGACCGGCCGCATGATCCGGCGTGCGTTCGTTCCCGAGCAGGGTTGGAAGTTCATCGTCGCCGACTATTCACAGATTGAACTTCGTGTTCTGGCCCATCTCAGCGGCGACCCCGGTCTCGTCGAGGCGTTCGAAGGCGAGAGCGCCGACATTCACACTGCGACGGCCGCCCGTGTGTTCGGTGTTGATCCTTCCAGTGTCACGAGTGAGATGCGCCGGCGTGCCAAGGCCATCAACTTCGGTCTGCTCTACGGCATGGAGGCATACGGGCTCGCCGATCGTCTCGAGATCTCGCGTGAAGAGGCCGCAGAGCACATCGAGACCTACTTCGCGCAGTTTCCGCTCGTGAAGGCCTATCTTGCTTCGGTCGTAGCGGAAGCGAGGACCCGGGGCTACACGGAGACCATGTTCGGGCGCCGCCGGTATCTCCCCGAGCTTTCGAGCGACAACTATCGCATCCGACAGATGGGGGAGAGGATGGCGCTGAACGCACCGGTGCAGGGCTCGGCGGCCGACATCATCAAGAAAGCGATGATCGATCTCGACATCGTGCTGCGGCCGATGAGAACTCGCCTCCTGCTACAGATCCACGACGAACTGGTCGTTGAAGCCCCGCCGGACGAGTGGGAGCATGCTTCAAGCATCCTTCGGCGGACCATGGAGGATGTCGCACAGTTGCGGATTCCGCTCAAAGTCGAACTCGCATCCGGGTTCAACCTGGCGGAATGCAAGGTGTGACCTGTGCGGACCTGATACAGCATTGGATTCCGTGCTAACCTACTTCCGCCTCCGGGAGTCCCCGGGGAACCTTTCCATGAGGAGTACACAGCACACATGACCACCGAGCACGAGTCCGCGTCTGCGCAGGACCCGACCATCACCGAGGCCTTCACCACGCCCGTGGCGGAGGAGACCGTATCCGAGCCGATCGAATCCCCCACAGAGATCGTCGAGAAGACCTCCGATCCTGAAGGGGCAGCCGTCGAAGAGCCGAAAGCAGAACCGGAAGCTGAGGCGGCAACTGTCGAGATTCCCGAAACGCCGGCAGCAGAGCCGGAAGCCGAGGCGCCCGAGCCTGTCGAGACCCCGGCGGATGCAGAGGGCGATGCGCCCGAGTCCGTCGAGACTCCGGTGGAGGTGGCGGCCGAGCCAGAGCCGGAAAGAATCGTGATCCCCGCGGAGCGGCCCGCCATCGTTGCCAGGGATGTGAGCGATCTCCCCGACGATTTGGATTTTGGGGCGGCCATCGAAGCTACGGTGCTCGAGTTCGACGAGGGTGACATCGTGGAAGGCACGGTTGCGAGTATCGATCAAGATGGTGTGCTGGTGGATGTCGGATACAAGTCCGAAGGGCTGATCCCACTGCGCGAACTCTCGATCCGTCGAGGTATCGATCCGAACGAGATCGTGTCGATCGGCGATCGGATCGAATCGCTTGTCCTCGACAAAGAGGATGACGAAGGACGTCTGATCCTGTCGAAGAAGCGTGCCCAGTACGAGCGTGCCTGGGGCAAGATTCAGCGGGTTTTCGCCGAAGGTGGGATCGTTTCGGGTCCGGTCATCGAAGTCGTCAAGGGTGGACTCATCGTCGACATCGGACTTCGGGGCTTCCTGCCTGCGTCGCTGGTCGAGCTGCGTCGTGTGCGTGATCTTCAGCCGTACATCGGCCAGGAGATCGAAGCCAAGGTGATCGAACTGGACCGTAACCGCAACAACGTGGTTCTGTCCCGCCGTGCTTTCCTCGAGGAGCAGCAGGCCGAGGAGCGCCAGGCGTTTCTCGACCGCCTCGCCGTTGGCGAGACATGCACCGGCGTCGTTTCGTCGGTTGTCAACTTTGGAGCGTTCGTCGATCTCGGCGGCATGGACGGGCTCGTCCACGTTTCGGAGCTGTCCTATCAGCATGTCAACCATCCGTCCGAAGTGGTCAAGGTCGGTGATGAGGTGACGGTCAAGGTGCTGGAAGTGGATCTGGGCAGGGAGCGCATCTCACTCTCGATGAAACAGACGCAAGATGACCCGTGGGAGAAGTTCGCCGGAGAACACGAGGTGGGCGATGTCGTGGACGGCGTCGTCACCAAGACCGTGCCCTTCGGTGCCTTCGTTTCCGTCGGTGAGGGTGTCGAGGGCCTCGTCCATGTCTCTGAGATCGCCATGCATCGTGTCGAGTCGCCTGAACTCGAACTGTCGATCGGCAAGGCGGTCTCGGTGAAGGTCACGGAGATGGACACCGAGCGACGCCGGGTCAGCCTCTCGATCAAGCAGGCCCTGCCGGACTGGAAGGAACGCAAGGAAGAGCCGCGACCCGAACGCAGCAGGCCTGCACCGAGGGTCCGCGAATTCGAGCGCGAGCGTCCCGAACCGTCCGAACGTGAGCGCACGTTCGATGTCGACGCGTCGCTCGAAGCGATCCTCCAGGAACTCAAGGAGCGGGGGATCGGTAGACGCTGATCGCCTGGATGAATTGGACAACTTGCTCTTGACACCAAGCCAGACTGTGCCAATCTTGTGTCGCTGGTTGGGAGGGCATGGCAAAGCCGTGCAAACCATGAACGAGGCGGTAGCCTCCAGGTCGGTGCGCGCCGGAACGAGAATTGCATCGCGATTCGCGGCATATGCGCCGAGCCGGGGGAAGGACCGAAGGAGAGTCGATGGGTAGACGAACCTTGGTGTTGATCGTGGCCTTGCTGCTCGCTGCCGTTGCGGCGTTTGCACTGTGGCAGTTCATGAGCAATGTCCAGAACGAAGCTGAGGCGAAGCTCGAGTACCGGACGGTCTATCGTTCGACAGATCTGATCGCCGAAGGAACCGAGGGATCCCTGGTGCTGTCGCAGAAGCGTGCCGTCGAGGATCGAGAAGAGACACAATTCATGCCTGAGAACGCCATCGGCTCCGATGAAGAACTGAGGCAGGTGTTGACGGGGCGGGTGGCAGCCGGCCCCATCTCAGCTCGCCAGATCCTCACGACCGACCAGTGGGTCGCCTTGACGGCGGAGATCAAGCCGCTTGCCGAGCGGATTCCGGAAGGTAGGCAAGCCATCACCGTGTCCGTGGACTCGGTCCGTGGTGTCAACGGCTTCATCGAACCTGGGGACCGCATCAACGTGATCGTGACACTTCAGGCGGGTATCTCGGACTTCGTGCAGCAGAGCGTCGACTCTGGTGTTCCACTCTCCCCGGATGAGCTGGCAGCCATCGAGCAACAGGTGAACGCGGGCTTGATCACACGCTTCGTCATGCAGGGATTACCGGTGCTTGCCGTCGGCAGTAAGATCCGAGCCGAGGAAAATGTCGACCGGAACGTGACGGTCACGACCGTCGCCGCCGAGGGTGAACAGCCGGCCGACCAGAGCCGGGGTGTGCTGACGCTGGAAGTCACGCCCGAAGAGGCCGAGAGACTTGTGTTCACGTTTGAGAATGGCAGTGTCTGGCTGACATTGGTCCCAGCGGACTTCGTGCCGGTCCCGACCGAAGGTGTGACCAGGGATACGTTGTTCGAGGAGCCAGGTGTCGGACGCTAAGCGGACGTTTGACGGTAGTGGGATTCTCATCGTCGACGGCGATGAAGGTTTCCTCAGTGATGCCAACCGCATGTTCGAGAGCGGTGTGGGGACCTCCAGCTCGATAGCGGCTGCTCAGAGGGCCGTCACAGACGGCAATATCGATCTCATCGTCCTCGGACCGAGCTTCGCAACCGAGACCGGCATTCGGGATGCGAGTTTCCTCGTCGAGGATGACCCGGGGCTGGCTGTCGTTGTGGTAGCCGGTACGGTGACCGCGACCTTGTTGAGGGCCGCGATGCGCGCCGGGTTTGTCGACGTGATCGAAGCTCCTCTCGACACGGGCAAGATGGCCGAGGCGATGGGACAGGCCGAGCGCCTCGGGCGACGTCGACAATCCGGGATGCTCCCGGCCGAGCCGTTCAGCGGTCCGTACAGAGAAGCACGGGTCATTACGGTGATGTCGGCGAAAGGTGGGAGCGGGAAGACCGTGACCGCGACCAACCTCACAATGCTGCTCGCGAAGGCCTACGACCCTTCACGAGTCTGTATTGTCGACGCAGACCTTCAGTTCGGTGATGTCTGCCTTGTGCTGCAGCTCGAACCGAAACTGACCATCGTGGATGCGTCGCACGAATTGGAGCATTTGGACGAGTCGCTCCTCGATTCGATCCTCACCGTACATCCATCCGGCCTGAGGGTGTTGGCTGCCCCGCTCGAACCGGTGTTCGCGGACCAGGTGTCAACTGCAGCGATGACCGAAATCATCAACCGTCTCCGTCCGATGTTCGACTACATCGTCGTCGATACGGCATCGTTGCTCGACGAGTTGCTCCTCTCGCTGCTCGAGCGTTCCGACCAGGTACTGTTCGTCGTTGACATGGACCTGCCGAGTGTCAAGAACGCCAAACTCGCTCTTGAGACGCTGCGTCTCCTCAAATTCCCGTCCGCGAAGATTCAACTCGTGCTCAACAGAAGCAACGCGCGTGCCCGACTCGACGAGAAAGAGATCGAGAAATCACTGAAGCTGAAGATATCTGCGGCGATCCCATCGGATGGGATGGTTCCTGCCTCGGTCAATGAGGGCAGGCCGGTGGTGGAGTCCGCTCCCCGCTCGAAGGTGGCCAAGGGTTTCGAATCGGTATTCAGGCTGGTTTCCGGACCCGAAAAGACTGGTTCAGGTCGCTCGGGAAAGCGCCGATGGTTGTCGTAGAGAGCTGATAGATTTGGCGGCGGACCCCCAGAGGCGCCGGTAAAGGGGAAAGCGAGCATCATGGCATCACTGTCCGAACGAGTCGCAGCGGCGAAGACCTCAGAGGTGGGTTACGACGCCAAGCGCGAGTCGATGTTCCGCGAGCTGCGGGGCCGGCTGCATTTCAAGGTCGTCGAAGAACTCGGACCGACTCTTTACGACCGGCAGATGAGCGATGCCGAACTGCGGCTACGTGTCACCGAAATGCTCGAGTGGGCATTCAGCCAGGAAGACAGCGTCGGACTCTCGCGTGCCGAGAAAACGCAGCTGCTCAACGAGATCACCAACGATGTCCTCGGCTACGGTCCGATCGATCCGTTGTTGAACGACCCGGAAGTCACCGAAATCATGGTGAACGGGCCGTTCCAGGTGTTCACCGAACGTCACGGCAAGCTCGAGAAGACCGACGTTCGCTTTGTCGACGAGGTACATCTGCGTCGCATCATCGACAAGATCGTCGGTGATGTCGGGCGCCGGATCGACGAGGCAACCCCGCTGGTCGACGCAAGGCTGCCCGACGGTTCCCGAGTCAACGCGGTCATTCATCCACTGGCGATCGGTGGGCCGTTTCTGACGATCCGAAAGTTTGCCGTCGACCCGTACACGGAAGCGGACCTGATCAGCTTCGGAACGCTGACCGAGAGGGTTGCACGTTTTGTCGAAGCGTGTGTGAAAGGGCGTCTGAACATCATCATCAGCGGTGGCACCGGTTCGGGAAAGACGACCACGCTCAACGTGTTGTCCGGGTACCTGCCGATGGACGAACGCATCGTCACGATCGAAGATGCGGCAGAGCTTCAGCTCCGTCAGGAGCATGTACTCAGCCTGGAATCCCGTCCGGCGAATCTCGAGGGCAAAGGCCAGATCGTGATTCGGGACCTGGTGCGGAACTCCTTGCGTATGCGCCCGGACCGTATCGTCGTCGGTGAGGCCCGTGGGGGAGAGGCTCTCGACATGCTCCAGGCCATGAACACGGGCCATGATGGATCGCTGACGACCATCCACTCCAACTCTCCGAGAGACACTCTGGCTCGTATCGAAACCATGGTGCTGATGGCCGGGTTCGACCTTCCTGTGAGAGCCATTCGGGAGCAAGTTGCTTCGGCAGTCAACCTGATCGTGCACCAGGCACGTCTGAGAGACGGGACCCGCCGCATCACCCACATCACCGAAGTGGAAGGCATGGAAGGCGACATCATCACCCTCCAGGATCTGTTCCTGTTCGACTTCGGGATGGGCGTCGATGAGAACGGTCGTTATCTGGGTCGTCTCAAAGCGACGGGCATCCGTCCGACCTTCTCCGGGCACCTGCAGGACATGGGTATCAGTTTGCCGAGCGACTTGTTCGACCCCGAACCGTTCTCGCGGCGCGAAGGTCAGTACGGCAGGTGAGACTACGAGGCGCGCTCACAGGTCTCCTCGCCTTTGTTCTGCTATTCGGGGGAGGGGTGGTTGCCGCCGCTCAGGCGGGTGGCTCGACGATCGAGATTTCGGACGTCACCATCACGAGGTACCCGCGAGTCCAGGCCGTCGTCGAACTCCGGAACCTCCGGACGGAACTGGATCCGGCCCAACTGTCCGTCACCGAGAACGGGAGACCGGTTCAAGATCTCGAGGTTGAAACAATCGCCGAGTCCGTAGTCCCTGTGGGGATTGTTCTTGCGATCGACGGATCAGGGTCGATGCAGGGCGAACCGATTGACGCCGCCAAGCAGGCGGCATTGTCGTTCATCGAGCAGAAACGGGATCAGGACTTCATAGCGCTTCTCGTGTTCGCAAGTGATGTCCGGGTGCTCTCGGGGTTCACGAGTTCAAAGACGGCGTTGACCGGCAGAGTCGAGTCGATTCAGGCCGGCGGAGAGACCGCTTTCTACGATGCGGTGGTGCGGGGAGCGTCGCTGTTCACCGGAGATGCCGCTCGCCTCGAGCCGAATATGATCGTGCTGACCGACGGCGCCGACACCGTCAGCGAGGCCACTCTCGACGACGCAATTGCAGCGACCCGATCGGTCCGCGTCTTTGGCGTTGCCCTCGAGTCACCCGAGTTCAATCCGACGGACATCGAAGCTATCGCCGATTCTTCGGGCGGCTTGTTCCTTTCGACGCCGGATCCGGCCGCGCTGACGAGCCTGTACGATCAGATCAAGCGCGAACTCGACAACAAGGTCGTGGTTCGCTTTACCGCGACGCAGGATCAGGCGGGCCCACTGGCCATCGGTGTTGGCTATCAGGGGATCGAAGCCTCGACGAGTGTGGACGTACCGGGGTTCATCAAGCAAACGTCGACAACCACTACGACGGTCCCGACCACTTTTGCCCAACCGGCGCCATTCGCACCATCCGTCCAATCCCCCCTTCCTCTTTCGACACTTGCATGGATCGGTCCGGGTGCCGTCGGGCTTGGGCTTGCGCTGTTCATCTTCATTCTTGCCGGGCCTCGAGAAGAGGACAGCGCTTCGGCGTTACGCAAGCGGCTGCGCTCCTATGGCGCGTCCGACGGAACCGAGGAAGTCAAGAAGGGAGTGCTTGGACGGATCTTCGGTGTGTTCTCGCGAGGCGCCGAAGAAGCGGTGCGCCGCAGAGGTCTTCTCAACGGCGTCAACGCCGCACTCGAACAAGCGAATATCCCTTTGCGTGGCGGTGAGGCGATCGCGGCAGCGCTGGGTCTGAGTTTGCTGGCCGGCGCAATCGTCGGTGTCTTCAGCCGGAGCGCGCTCACGGGTGGCGGTGCGTTCTTCCTCTCGATCGTGACCGTTCTGCTGCTGATCCAGTTTGCGGGCGGGCGTGAAAAACGCACGTTCGAGAATCAGCTGCCCGACACACTGATTCTGTTGGCGACATCCCTTCGGGCGGGCTACTCGCTGCTGCAGGCCGTCGAGGCCGTGGCGAGTGAAGCTCAGCAACCGACGGCGCGCGAATTCGGCAGGGCAATGGCCGAATCGAGGCTGGGTCGTGGAGTCGTGGAGTCTATGCGGGGTATCGGAGAACGGATGCAATCGGAGGATTTCAGCTGGGCTGTCATGGCGATCGAAATCCAGCGTGAAGTGGGTGGCAACCTTGCCGAGGTGCTCCAGACGGTGGCCGACACGATGCGCCAACGCAACCGGCTCCGCGGGGAGATCAAGGCACTGACCGCTGAAGGAAGAATCTCCGCGATTGTGCTGGGAGCTCTGCCGTTCGTCCTCTTTGCATTTCTGTTCGCCACGAACAGAAACTACCTGGATCCACTCCTGACAAGAGTCTCCGGCATCATCGCGATCGCCGTGGGCGTCGTGCTCATGGGCGTAGGCGTGTACTGGTTGAAGAAGATCGTGGACATCGAGGTGTAGATGGACTGGAAACTCTTCTCCGCTCTCTCGATGTTCGCGGCCACCACGGGCGTTATCACCTGGATCGGCTTTGGGATCATCAAGGCTCGCAAAGCGGCGACCGAACGTCTTGCTGCGTACGGGTCGGCCGAATTCATGCGCGAAGAGACACTGAAGAAGACATTCGCCGAGCGTGCGGTAGCTCCCGTGTTCATGAAACTTGGCAAGTGGTTTGCTCGATTTACACCTGTGGGATGGATGGAGAAGACACAGCATCGTATCGTGCTCGCAGGCAGTCCAGGCAACTTGGACGCGAATGGGTGGGCGGTCATCAAAGTCATCTCCGTCACGATCGCTGCCGTGCTGTTCTTTCTGGTGAGACCCGGAATGAACGCCCGAACGACACTGATTGCCTTTGCCCTGCTTGGCATCCTGGGCTTCTTTGGACCGGATGTCCGCCTCACACGCATGATCGACGATCGACGCAAGGCCATGCAGAAGGCCCTCCCCGATGTCCTCGATCTGCTGGTGATCAGTGTCGAGGCGGGTCTTGGCTTCGACTCGGCTCTTGCACGAGTTGTCGGAACGGTCCCCGGTCCGCTCTCCGAGGAGTTCTTCCGCATGCTGCAAGAGACTCGCGTCGGAGTGAGTCGCAGAGAGGCGATGCGGCACCTGGCGGGGCGGACGGACGTCGATGAACTGCGGTCCTTCCTTCTCGCCATGATGCAGGCGGAAGCGTTCGGTGTCTCTATCGCACAAGTGCTTCGCGTGCAGGCCGAGGAGATGCGCGTCAAACGCCGGCAGCGTGTGCAGGAGAAGGCGTTCGCCGCTCCCGTGAAAATGGTCTTTCCGCTGGTGTTCTGTATCTTCCCGGCGCTGTTCATCGTGTTGCTCGGACCCGCGGCGATCTCGATCTACGAGACATTCACGGGACTGTAATGACCGTGATGGCGGTCCCGTGGTGGAGGCGGCTGACCCCCATACACCTTATCCTGCTCGTTCCTTGGGTGGGACTGGTGATCGGCGCGGCCTCGCCAATCCGAGACAATTCCTTCCTGTGGCATGTTCGCGCCGGGACTCTGCAACTCGATGTGGGACATGTGCTGCGGACCGACCCATTCTCGTTCACGCTGCACGGTGCCCCATGGAGAACCCAGTCATGGCTGGTCGAACTCGGCTACGGACTGCTGGAACGTTGGACGCACGGGCTGGGATGGGTTCCGGTGATGCTGGTTGTCGTGGGAGCGTTGACATTCCTCCTTGTCGGACTGTCGGTGTACCGCCGATCAAGGAGTCTTCTTGTCACAGGCATCGTCATGGTGTTGTTCACGTGGCTGGGGCTGGCGTATCAGGTCCCGAGACCTGTGCTGATGTCGTTTCTGTTTTTGGCCTTACTGGTCGTAATGATGGATCACGGCATCATGTGGGCGGTGCCACTGGTGCTCTGGGCATGGGCTTCGGTACATGGTTCCTGGGTGCTTGGCCTCGGGTATGTCACACTCGATGCGCTCGCGTATCGGCGATCGTGGAGACCGGTCATGAGGACTTTGGCTGCCTCATTGATCACGGTGAGCATTACGGCCCATGGACTTGGAGTGTGGGAGATCCTTGGCGCCTTCTTGCGGAATCGGGATGCGCTCCGGCTCATTACGGAATGGGCGGTGCCGGACATCCTTTCCGTACCCAACCTTCCCTATGCCCTCGTAATCGTCGCTCTGTTGGTGGCTGCGGCGAAAGGAGCAATCGACACCAGGAGACTCTGGCTCATCGTGCCGTTCCTTCTCTTCGGCCTGACGTCCGAGAGAAGCCTGTTTCCTGCTGCGATCGTGCTTGTGCCGTGGACGGTGTTGGCTCTGTCGGCACACAAGGACCTGGTTCGTCTATCGCCGCGCCGGCCAGAGGCCATCGTCAACGCTCTGATCGCCATCTTGATCGTGGTGACGCCGTTGGCGGCCTATATCGGTGTGCGGCCAGGGATCGACCCGACTGGGTTCCCGGTCCAGGCGGCGCGCCACCTCACCGAGGGCCGAGTGTGGAGCGACGACCGAACGGGCGGATTCCTGATCTATGCCTATGGGCCGGAACGGGAGGTGTTCATCGATGATCGAGCCGAACTGTACGGAGTCGACTTCATGAGAGAGCTCGTGCAGACCCGTGACGGAGATCCCATTTGGAGGAACGTGTTTCAGCAGCAGAACATCCAGCAAGCACTCGTGCACCGCGACTCGGGGATCGGGCGTGCGCTCGACGCTGCGGGTTGGTACAGGGCCTTCGAAGATGACACGTGGGCACTCTGGACGAAGCCATGAAGGAAGCCCACACGGCGCCGACAGTCGAAAGGAGATCCTCGACGCGTCGCGGCCTCTAGGAGAGCGAGCTGGCGATGTTGCTCCACATCTGTGAGTTCTGCGCTCCTGTGAATCTCACGGCGATCAGTGCTACGACCGCAATGAGGATGACGAGGAGTCCCCACTCGATGAGGCCGGCTCCTCTGTCACTTTGTGGGTTCCAGCGCATCATCTACTCCGGTATGTGTATCGGGATAAAAACGCTATCACGCAGAGTGGCTATGGGCCATAGGCCTGGGGTCTCAATTCGGGAAGAATGCACGCAGGAGTTCACGTGTAGGGAGACAAGGCGAAGCCGGGGCCCCAGGTGCGACCCCGACTCGTATTCACCTGTCTTTGGCTAGCTGAGTGCGCTGCCGATGTCGCTGAATGTCTTGGAGACCTGCCCCCCGGCGAACTTGACGGCAACCAAGGCGACGATGGCGATCAGCACTACCAGGAGTGCATACTCGACCATGCTCGCGCCCCGGTCATCCCTGAGTGTTGCCCATTGCTTCTGGGCCGCGATCCACAGTGTCAACATTGGTATTCCCTCCTAAGGGGTGCTGCCAGGGGCTACGATAGCACAGAGGGTGGTGGAAGCTCTATGGGTCGGCCGACCTATTCGAGCTACCATCGAGGGGCGATACCGAGGCGGATGGCTTCGACCGCCGCTTGGGCACGATCGCTGACATCGAGTTTTGCGAAGATCGAAGCGAGGTGATTCTTCACTGTTTTCTTAGAGATAAACAGGCGATTTGCCAACTCCTCCGTTGCTGTGACACCACGCCCCAGTAGGGCAAGGATCTCACGTTCGCGGCTGGTCAGTAACCTGGCTCCCGGATCGAGCACGGGCTCCTGGAACGGCTCCAGAAGGTCACGGAGAGTGGTCGTCATGGCGAACCGTTCTCCTGACGCAGCGGCCCTGATAGCTGCGGCGAGTTGTGGCAACGGCGTCGATTTCGACAGGAAACCTGCCGCGCCGGCCTCGGCAGCGCGTGCCCGCTGCTCGGCATCGGCGTGCATGGTCACAACAATCGAGGGGACACGGGAGGCAATGGTCTCCAAGACCTGGATTCCATCGACGATCGGCATTTCCAGGTCGACGATCGCAATGTCGGTCCGCTGTCGGTTGAGCATGGCGATCAGCTGGGCGCCATCGTAGGCGACTCCCACCACATTGATGTCAGGAAGACCTCCGAGAGCTTCGGCGAGTCCGTCTGCGAAGAGCCGATGATCATCTGCGATGGCAACGTTGATCATTCAGGGCCCCAGGCAATTGTGACCGTCGTCCCGCGGTGGGTGCTCGAAATGTTCAACGAGGCACCCATCCGCTCCGCTCGCTCTTCCATTCCGACGAGGCCGAACCTTCCGTCGGACACCTTGCTGCGATCGAATCCGGTTCCATCGTCGAACACGGTAATGCGGCCCTCATCGAAATCTGAGGTGCCGTGGACGATGATCGCAGTGGCGTGTGAATGCGCTATCGCGTTCCGAAGAGCCTCGACGACGATGGCGGCGATGTCCGGTGCGAGTGACGGTCGTGGTGGTCTGAGTTCTTCGAGGCGGATATCGACCTTGGGAGAGTTTTCCGGTAGATCTCCTGCGATGCGACGGAGAACCTCACTGATGCTCGGCTGTGGGGACATGCGGAGGTCTGCCACAGTCGACCGGACATCCTCGACGAGGCCGGTCACCGACGAGCGCAATACCTGCAAATGCTGAGCAAGGTCGGGATCCGCCGGGTGTCGAAGGAGGGCGAGATCCACGGCGAGTCCGAGCGAAGCGAGGGACGGTCCGATCTCGTCGTGCAGGTCTCTGGCAAGGCGTTGGCGTTCTTCACGGACCGCCCGCTGAGCGATGTCCTGCAGGAGCAGGATGTTCCCGAAGGCGAGCGCGACCGGCTGTAGGAGGTCATGGGCAACGGTCCAGTCGTTTCTCGTCAGCTCGTCCTGGGATGTGATCGCTGCGAATCCGACGCTGTGTTCACCAACCGAGAGAGGGATGACTGTCCGTATCGACCCAGGTGATTCCGCGCCGGCACGCGCCACGACGACGGGTCCGTCGTTCCCTGCGAGGGCGATGACCCCTCCGTCCATGGAGATGGAATCCGCAAGTTCTTCGAGAGCAGAGATGCCGACTGTGACGGGATTGAGCTCTCTGCTGTCGGCTTCTTCTACGAAGCGTGCGAGGAGCGAGTTGGCACGGCTCAGTCGTTCGATGCGAGCTGTCGCCTCTGCCGAAGCTCGCGTGAGCTGCATCTCACGGGTTCTCGATTCCAGGAGGACGCGTCTCGCCTGAGCGGAAGTGATCGCGACAAGGAGGATGAGGGCGACCCATTGGAGGACAGCCGAGACGTCGAAGGTGTCGGTCGCGAATGTGACGATCGTGAGCGCAGCGATGCCGAGTGTCGAGGCCGCAAGTCCGGGTCTCAAGCCACCAAGGGTTGCAGCGACGAGGACAGGACTCAGTGAGAGAAGGAGGTAGGGGCTGGCGGCGCCGCCGGTGAGAGCCGAGGCACTCATGGTCAACAGGATGCCGGCAGTCGTCAGGAGGTCTTGCAGCCACTGTCGCGACAGATAGGAGATCGGGATCGTCTGCAGACCGACGACATACGTGCCTCCGAGCACTGCGGCCACGACCACCGGTGTGGTCGCACCCTGGTCGAAAAACGAAAGGAAGACACCGAGCACAAGGGTCAGCCATGAGAGAAGGATGAATACCCGTCGGAGCCTGAGTTCGCGTCGATCCTGATTGAGCACACCTTCAGGCTACAGTCGACTTCGATGGATCGGAAGCAGGTGCTGTTGGCTGGAGGAATCGGATCCGGCAAGACGGAGGTCGGCAGGATGCTGCAACGGCGAGGCTGCTGCATCATCGACGCCGACCAGGTCGGACACAAGGTGCTTGAACCAGGAGGTGAGGCGTTCGATCAGGTCGTTGCCGCGTTTCCCGACGTGCTCGTCGACGGTGCGATCGATCGGGGCCTGCTCGCCGCGGAAGTGTTCGCGGATCCGCGGAGACTTCGACTACTGGAGTCGTTGACCCATCCCGCCATTCGTGACCGGATTCACCGGAGTGTCGAGGAGTCCGGTAGCCGCATCGTCGTTGTTGAGGTGCCATTGATTTCCGACTTTCTCGGTGATGGCTGGATGAGAGTCGTGGTCGATGCACCGCCAGAGCGCAGGCTGTACCGTCTTCACGTGCGGGGCATGGATCCAGAGGATGCGCGTCGAAGGATGGACGCGCAGCCATCGCGTGGCGAGTGGAGGGATGCTGCCGATTTCGTCGTCGACAACAGCGGCGATCTGAAAGATCTCGAACGCGAAGTCGAACGTCTGTGGTCCTGGCTCAGCGATTAGTGCCCTGACCGGCATGGGCGTATCCATGTCGAGTCGAAGGCCTCGATCGCCAGGGAAGCAGGAGGAAAGCATGCTCGGGTGCTCCGTTGAGGATGAGGGCACCGCAAGCGAGGTTCCTGGCCGGCACAACGCCGCATAAGTAGGTCGTGGAGACACGAAGGCCACGTACACTGGCGGGCGATGCCATCCTTGCGAGTGCACTCCGACTTCCAGCCGTCCGGTGATCAACCCAAGGCGATTGCCGCGTTGGCCGAGGGGATCAACGCCGGCGAGCGGTTCCAGACGCTGCTGGGCATCACCGGATCGGGCAAGTCCGCGACGATCGCCTGGACGATCGAGCAAGTGCAGAAGCCGACCCTGATCCTGGCGCCGAACAAGGCGCTCGCGGCGCAACTCGCCAACGAATTCCGCCAGTTCTTCCCCGAGAATCGAGTCGAGTACTTCGTCAGCTACTACGACTACTACCAGCCCGAGGCGTACATCCCTCAGACGGACACCTACATCGAAAAGGACTCCTCGGTCAACGACGAGATCGACCGTCTACGACACGCCGCGACGAGTGCGCTGCTGTTCCGCGACGACGTCATCGTTGTGGCTTCCGTATCCGCCATCTACGGACTGGGCACACCGGAGGAGTACTCGGGCCGGGTGCTGCGCCTCATCAAGGGAGTCGAGTACCCGATGCGTGAGGCAATGCGGAGGCTGGTCGACATTCAGTACGAACGAAACGAGGTGAGCCTTGTGCGCGGCCGGTTTCGCGTCAAGGGCGACACCCTCGAGGTGTTTCCCGCCTACGAGGAGACGGTGGCCAGGGTCGAGTTCTGGGGAGATGAGGTGGAACGGATTCTCCGCATGAACCCGGTTACAGGAGAGGTGCTCGGCGAACTCGATGAGCTGTGGGTATATCCGGCGTCGCACTATGTCGCATCGGAAGAACGGATGCAGCGTGCCATCGCCGCCATCGAGATCGAACTGGGCGAACGCCTCGCCGAGTTGGAGGCCTCTGGCAAGTTGCTGGAGGCCCAGCGGCTGCGCATGCGAACGTCCTACGACTTGGAGATGATGCGCGAGGTCGGGTTTTGTTCGGGGATCGAGAACTACAGCCGCCACATCGATGGTCGAGAAGAGGGCGAAGCCCCATTCACGCTGCTCGACTACTTCCCGGACGGATTCCTCACCGTCCTCGACGAGAGCCATGTGACCGTGCCACAGATTCGCGGCCAGTACGCAGGGGACAGGAGCCGTAAGGACGTTCTGGTCGAACACGGATTCCGACTGCCTTCCGCGAGAGACAACCGTCCGCTGCGTTTCGATGAGTGGTTGGAGAGGGCAGGTCAGGTGGTCTTCATGTCGGCGACACCGGGGCCGTTCGAGTTGGAGCATTCAGGGCGGGTTGTCGAGCAGATCGTGCGTCCCACCGGCCTGGTTGATCCTGAGGTGATCGTGCGTCCGACAAAAGGCCAGATCGACGATCTGATGCATGAGATTCGGCAGCGGGCTGCGAACGATCAGCGGGTGCTTGTGACGACGCTCACAAAGAAGATGTCGGAGGATCTTACGGACTATCTGTTGGAGATGGGGGTTCGTGCCCGGTACCTGCACTCGGAGATCGACACCCTCGAACGGGTGCAGATCCTTCGAGAGCTGCGCCTTGGCGAGTTCGACGTGCTGGTGGGCATCAACCTACTGAGGGAAGGTCTCGACCTGCCCGAGGTCTCGCTCGTTGCCATTCTGGACGCCGACAAGGAGGGGTTCTTGCGGTCGGAGACAAGTCTGATCCAGACGACCGGGAGGGCGGCTCGCAATGTGGACGGTCAGGTGATCATGTACGCAGACCAGGTGACGAAATCGATGGAGAGGGCGATCGGAGAGACGAACCGGCGGCGCAAGCTGCAGGTCAAGTACAACGAAGAGCATGGCATCGATCCGCAGACGATTCGCAAGAAGGTCAGCGATATCCTCGAGTTGGTGCAGTCGCACGATGTCGCAGTGCAGCGGCGAAAGACGGAGGTGCAGTCACGCCGGCCGCTGGATCTCGACACCGACGACCTTCAACGGTTGATTCAGAGCCTGGAGGAGGAGATGCATGAGGCAGCGAAGGATCTCCGCTTCGAATACGCGGCTCGCCTTCGCGATGAGATCGAGGAGCTGAAACGAGAGCTACGCGACATCGCGGAGGCTTGTTCTTGACCAATGACACGTGTGGCGTTGGAACGTTCTCGGATCCGTCATCCGGCGGAAAGAGGGATCGAAGTGGCGGCTCGAGCCCCAAAGTAGCGGTTGTCCTCATCGGCGCATGGCTGACGGCTGTGTTGATGCTGGTGGGCCTGCGCGCGTGGGAGTTCTACGCGGCGGGCTTCGATCTGGGAGTCTTCGTACAGGCGTTCCGGACCATGATGTTGCATGGGCCGTTCGCCACGATTCCGATGCTTGGTCAAACATTCTTGGAAGATCACTTCTCCCCTCTTGCTCTGCCGCTGGTGCTCCTGGCCCGATCATCTGCATTGCCTTATCTGCTGCTGGCCGTGCAGACAGGAATGGTTGCTCTTGCGGGGCTCTTCATCTGGAGAATCGCAGTTCGAGGTGGTAGCCGCCGGCCGCTGCTCCACCTTCTGGGGTTCTTGCTCGCTCCCGTGGTGGTCGGAGCGGTATGGAGCGATTTCCACGTGTCTGTCCTCGCGGCGCCGTTTCTGGTCCTGATGCTTGACGGTCTCCACACAGGCGCAGACCGGAGGGTTCTGTGGGCGGGTTCGGCTGCGGCCCTCATGAGGGAAGACATCGCGCTTGTCGTACTGATCGCCATCCTGGTGTGGCGACCGAGTCCTCGCATGTGGCCCCTGATCATCTTGGCCGGTTTGTCCGTGGCCGGTGGCGTGCTGTTAGGTGGTCCGAACTGGTTCGTGGAGAGTGGTACGAGGTATCTCGGGGCAACGGACACTCCAATCCGGAGTGCTCTCGCCGTGGCGTGGGACTCCGGCAGGCTGTTGCCGTTGGTGCTGTTCCTCGTGATGCCTTGGGTGTTCCTGGGTCACATCGGATGGCGATCCTGGGCGGTTGCCACGGTGTTGTTCATCCCCCTCGCTTTTCTCGACCTTCCTGTGCTCGATCACGTCGGCTCTCACTATTACCTCCCGCTTGGAATTGTCTTGGCCGTCGGCGCTGCACGAGGTGGTGAGCGGTTCGTACCCTCCCTGCGTTGGGTGTCGTACGCCGCCGTTGCCCTGGCTCTCGTCGTCGGTCCACTCGTATTCGGAATCTCGGGCTATCAAGACGTTCCGGCGTGGCGTGTGGCCAAGGTGGCCATGCAAGATGCATCTTCCGTCGCCTCTGTGCACGCGTGGGTCAACTCGTTGGCTCTTGGAGAATCCGTCTCGGCCGTGAACTCCCTGGTGCCCTGGATCGAGGCGACCGATGGCGTCTGGGTGTGGCCTTCGCCGTTACGGGATGTGGTGTTCGCGAAGCAGGCGCAGACACCGATCGTACGTGCTGATCCGAGTGCTTGGGTGACGGATGTGATCGCACCTGTGAGCGAGGATTCCCGGCTGGGTCCGACCGGAGAAGCGATTGGACTCGGCAAGCTTGGTTTTGTTCGCAGGTCGGTTTCGCCGCTTGGTAGCTTCGTGTGGTGGCAGAGGCCATGAGTCGTCGCACTTCGAAGATTTCGGGTCGGTTTCGCGGAGTTGCCGGATCGTTGGACAAAGTCGGAGATGACTGCCCTACCGGGCCGAGGTCGCGTAAACCGTGGCTCGTTCGTCCTTTGGGGCCGGAGCACTTCATTCTTCTCTCCACCTTGGCCGCGACCGTCGGGTTCACGGTGGTGAGTGCCGTCAAGTTTGCCTCGTTTCGCTACGGGTTCGACACCGCGGTTGTCTTGAACGTGTTATGGCGCCTCGCGCACGGCTATGACAGCGTGACAGCTCTCACTGGATTCGCCCACCTGTCTGATCACCCCTCGTTGCTTCTGCTTACGCTCGTGCCGTTGACTCGATTGGCCGGCCCTTGGATACCACAGTTGCTCTTCGCTCTGCAGGCGCTGTCCACGGCGATGGTCGCCTGGTCTGTATGGCGGCTGGCTCGTGCTCGTGGCCTCGACATGGGCGTTTCGGTGAGCTTGTACCTCGTCACGCTGCTCGGCGCAGGTAGCTGGTTCGCAGCCACGGGGGAGTTCCATATCGTGGACCTTGCTCTCGGCCCACTGGCGGCAGTCGCGGCGAACCACGCACTCGACCGTCCCGGAAGAGCTGTCTTTTGGGCGGCTGTCGCGGCTTCGGCTCGTATCGAAATCGCGGTCGTGATCATCATCATGGGTCTCGTCATACTGAGAGAGAAGCGTCGCTCGGGCTTCTCGCTGATGGGCGTCGGTGCCGTGGTCGGCACGGTGCTGATGGTCATAGGAAGTCTCTCGAACGGCGGAGGAGTGAGCTTTGCCGCTCATCTGGGTCATCTTGGCTCGTCACCGATCGAGGCACTGGGGACCATTGCTCGGCATCCTTTCGAGCTGTTCAGACCGCTTGGGAATCCGATCATGTTGATCGCCCTGTTCTTCTGGTTGGCGTCGTTCGCCGCACTTCCGGTCGTTCTGGGCGGACGTTGGCTGCTGCCCGCGCTGCCGATGCTCGCGATCCCGATGCTCGGCACGTGGACGCCTGCCGACTGGTACTTCGAGCACTACTGGCATGTGCTGCTCGTCTTCGGTGCAGTGGCGGCGGTCGAGGGCCTGCTCAGGCTCCGGGCTTCACCAAAGACGTTGTCTTTGCTTCTCGTGGGATCGAGCCTTGTCGTTTGGGTGGCCTTTGGACCGCTGAGTCCCCACATGCCAGTGGGCTGGCGGCTGGATCTGGCAAGACCTGATCCGGCCGCGACCGAGGTGGCACTGCACGTGCCGCCTTCAGAGTCTCTTTCCGTACCGCTCAACCTGGCGCCCTCATTCGCGCTGCGACGCAGTATCACATTCTTCCCGAGACCCTTCTCGTGCGAGGGGACCGAGTCCCTGCTTCCTGGGCTTCTTGCTCCGGGTGCAGAGCCACCTGAGACGGTTGTAGCAACGGACGGGTGGCCGCCGCAAGATGATGGCGTGTGGGCAGCTTTGAGGAACCACTACCGGCTCGGCTTTACAGTGGGAGAGTACGGCGTGTGGCAACTCCAGGACAGAGTTGGCGCCTCCACACTTGCCGTCGACTGCTACTCGGGCGAACCTGAACCGTGAGCGGTCTATGGGATTGAGCCTGGCCTCCACAGGCGTGAAGCCAAAGAAGCGTTTTCATGCCCAACGGAGTTTCTCGTTTTGCAGTTGAGGCATCGTAGCGCAGCATGCATTTCAGGAGCGGCGACGAGTTGAAGTTCTGCGGCGAGTTTGCGCATCAGAGCGGGTTGCTTTTCGAGGAACTTGGTTGTGGTGGTCGTACCCGACGGGTTACGGAATAGCGCCAGGACGACGCGTCGTCCTGGCGCCGGTATCCGAACGTATGTTCTGTCTGAGTGCTAGTACACTCCGGGCTCCAGTCCGAGAACACAGGTCATGTCCACCGATCGCATCCTCATTCGCGGCGCGCGCGAGCACAACCTCAAGAACCTCACGCTGGAGCTGCCGCGAAACAAACTGATCGTCTTCACCGGCATCTCCGGGTCGGGGAAATCGTCACTGGCGTTCGACACGA